>CAIWVR010000518.1 GCA_903916165.1 uncultured Hyphomicrobiales bacterium
CGTTCTGCAGCGCCGTGGTGGTCACGGGCAGCATGGTGCCAAGCCCCGTCGACAGCGCGGCGAGCAGGACCTCCACACCCAGAAACGGCAGGCTGTGCGCGAATTGCCAGAGCAGCAGGGTCGCGGCGATGGCGATCGCCAGGCCGATCATGGGCGGGCGCTTGTAGCTGCCGGCCCGCGCCATCAGTCGCCCGGTGATCATGGCGCCAAATGTCGTCCCGACCACGAGCGGCACGAGGGCCAGGCCCGCATAATCGGCGCTGAAGCCGAGCACCACCTCGAAATAGATCGGCAGATAGACGATCAGGCCGATCAGCACGCTCATCGCGAAACAGACCGAGACGACGCCATTGAAGACAATGCCGTTGGAGAGCACCGAGATCGGGATCAGCGGTTCGCGTGCGCTCCGAAGCCGCAGCACCAGTCCTGCCACCAGAATGAGCGAGACGAGTCCCAGCGAGACGATGACGGGCGAGGTCCAGTCATAGCGCACGCCGCCCCAGTTGAGCGCGAGCATGATGGTGACCGACATGCCCACCAGCAGCCCCGCGCCGATGAGATCAAGTTCGTGCGGACGCTCGTGGCGCGGCAGCCGCTTCAGTTTGGCGTTGGTCATGAACCAGGCGAGCGCGCCGAGCGGCAGGTTGATCCAGAAGATCATCGACCAGTGGGTATATTCCGCAAAGAAGCCGCCGATGATCGGCCCGCCCAGACCCGCTGCGAGCCAGGTTGTCTGAATATAGGCCTGATATTGGGGACGCTGCTTGGGGGGAATGATGTCGCCGACAATGGTCTGCGTCAGCGCGATCAACCCGCCGCCGCCAAGTCCCTGGAAGCCGCGCGCCAGTGCAAGGGCGAGCATGGTGGGGGCCAGCGCGCAGGCGACCGAACCCAGGATGAACAGGCCGATCGAGACCTGCAGCATGGGCCGGCGCCCGTGAATGTCGGCCAGCTTGCCATAAAGCGGCGTCACCGCCGTCGAGACCAGCAGATAGGCGGTGACGACCCAGGGCAGCGTCTCGACATCGCCGAGCGTCCGGCCGAGCGTCGGCATGGCGGGGGCGACAATGGTCTGGTCCAGCGCGCCCATAAACTGGGCGACCATCAAGCCGCTCATGATCGAAATGATTTCGCGGCGGCTCAGTGTGTGTGAGTTCGCCGTTTCGGAAACGGACATGGCATTCCTGACGCGGGGGAGTTTCCCCGTCTTTATGGGACGTGAGAAGCGCGGCGGTCAATGGAGTGGTGGAGAGCATCGTCTCCAGATTTTTGTGAGAAGGTCCGGTCGTCAGGGTGCAGGCCTCCTTGAGTGCATGGCACCAAGCTTGCTAAATTGGTTCTTGGAAGCGGACGCAGATGTGGCTGGCAGAAAGCCTTGTCGTTTTGTCAGGCACGCTTCATATGAGGGCGGGGTGCCGTTTATGCGGGTGCCCGCCGTTTCACGAGACCAGACCCGTCTGGCGCAATGCTCGAGGAGTTCGCATGCAGTTCAGGATTTCCATGGCGGCCGCCGCCGCTTTCGCCGTGCTGGGTTTTGCCTCGCAGGCGATGGCGCAGGACGCTGAAGCCGGCGAGAAGAGCTACATGAAGTGCCGTGCCTGTCATCAGGTCGGCGAGACCGCCAAGAACAGCGTCGGTCCGCATCTCAATGGCCTGATCGGCCGTCATTCGGGCTCGATCGAGGGCTATAATTATTCCGAGGCCAACAAGAATTCCGGCCTGACCTGGGATGAGGCGACGTTCAAGGACTACATCAAGAACCCGCGCGCCAAGGTGCCCGGCACGAAGATGGTCTTCGCTGGCATCCAGAACGAGACAGAAATCGACAATCTGATCGCGTACCTCAAGCAGTTCGGCACTGACGGCAAGAAGCAGTAATCCTCAAGCGGAGCGCGCGAATGTCAGCACAGGTCCTGTCCGACGACGACATTCGCGCGCGCCTGTCGCAATCCCTTCCGCACTGGCGCCTCGCGCAAGGGGCCATCGAGCGTGTGTACCGCACTGCCGGATGGAAGGGCTCGCTGATGGTCGTCAACACGATCGGCCACCTCGCCGAGGCGGCCTGGCACCATCCCGACGTTCTCGTGTCCTACCCCTCCGTGACGGTGCGTCTGAACACCCATGACGCTGGCGGCATCACGGAGAAGGACTTTGCGCTGGCCGCCAAGATCGAAGATGTCGTGATGTGGCACCCGGCGCGCGAGGGCGTGCTCGAGGGCACGCCGGACGATCCGGCTTACGCCTATATCCGACACGACTGACGTCTGCGCCAGGGACTGCGCCCTTGCCCGCCCCGCATGCCGGGGTCGGGCCGGTTTCCCTGTCACTGGGGTTCGTGACGACAGGAGAATTCAGCCGCCAGGAGTTTGCGACCGATGAATCAACGCTGGCCTGATGAGGTGCCGAAAGCGCGCCTTGGCGCGCTCGCGACCTTGCCCGTTTTCTTCCGTCTGGTCGGCAAGCCGGTGCTTCTGGCGGGCGGCGGCGATGGCGCGGCGTGGAAGGCCGAACTTCTGGCAGCGACCGGCGCCCAGGTGCGCGTGTTTGCCGTCGATGCTGGCGAGAAGATGCGCCAAGTGGCTCAGGAGATCGCCGGTCTGGAGATCGTCCCGCGTGCTTGGACGCCGGCCGATTTTGAAGGCTGCGCGCTCGCCGTTGGCGATGTCAGCAGCGATGCCGAAGGGCTGCTGTTTCGTGATGCCGCCCGCTTGGCGGGCGTTCCGGTGAATGTCGTCGATCGCCCAGCCCTGTGCGATTTCCAGTTCGGCAGCATTGTCGAGCGCTCGCCGGTCGTCATCGGCATTTCGACCGATGGCGCGGCACCCGTCTTCGGGCAGGAAATCCGCGCCAGGATCGAGGCCGTGCTGCCGCAGGGCCTGCGCGCCTGGGCGCAGGCCGCCAAGGCCTGGCGCCCCGCCGTCATGGCCCGCAACCTTGATTTCCGCACCAGGCGACGGTTCTGGGAGCGCTTCACCCGCCGTGCGATGGAGCAGGCGGACCTGCCGCCACAGGACGCCGATCTGAGCGCCCTGCTCGCCGCGCTCGATGCCGATGTCGGGGCCGGGCCCGCGCGGGGCTCGGTCGTGCTGGTCGGGGCCGGGCCTGGCGATCCGGACCTGCTCACCGTGAAGGCCGTGCGCGCCCTGCAATCGGCCGATGTGGTGCTTTATGACGATCTCGTCTCGCCCCGGACCGTGAATGCGGCCCGGCGGGAGGCGACGCGGATCGCGGTGGGCAAGCGCGGCTACAAGCCGTCTTGCACGCAGGAGGACATTACGGCCCTGATCGTGTCCCTCGCGCGCGAAGGCAAGCGGGTCGTGCGGCTGAAGGGGGGCGATCCGATGATTTTCGGGCGCGCCGGCGAGGAGATCGCCGGTGTGCTGGCGGCGGGGTTGCCGCTGGAAATCATCCCCGGTGTCACCGCAGCAGCCGGCGCGGCAGCGTCCCTGGGCCTGTCCCTGACCGAGCGCGAGACCGCGCGTCGCGTGCAGTTCATCACGGCCCATGCACGCAACGGCCGCCTGCCGGACGATCTCGCCTGGGCGGCGCTGACCGATCCGCGGGCGACCACGGTCGTCTATATGGGCGTGAAGACATTGCCACATCTGGTGGAGCGCTTGCTGGCGGAAGGTCTCGATCCGCAGACGCCGGGCATTGTGGTGGAGCGCGCGACCTGGCCGGATGAGCGCCGGATCGTCGGCACCATTGTCGAATTGCCGGGCAAGGTGGCGCAGGCCAAGCCTGCAGGACCGTGCCTCGTGCTCATTGGAGCCGCTCTCGCCTGTGTGCCGCTTACGCGTGACCGCGTGTTCTGACGATGTCCAGACGAAGCTGCCAATCCTTGATTGTCAGACCAATCGCCCGCCCGCTTTGGGGGATAAGCGCCGCAGTCACGCGGCGCTTTCTTCGGCTTGCCGGGGCGGTTCAATCGAAACCTGGGCTCGCCGCTTTCTTGCCGCCATGCGAGGCATGTCCGCCCTTGCGGCCGGCCTGCGAGGCGAGCGCGTGGTTCTGCGAGAAGCTGCGCTTCGAGGGGGTCACATTCTGTCCGCCCTTGCGTCCGGCTTTGGCAGCCAGACCCGGATCCAGGGAAAAGCTGCGCTTTTCGTTCGGCACGCTTTCGCCGCCCTTGCGCGCGATCTCGCGCTGGCGCTCGGGGCTCATGGCGGCAAAGCCGCGAAGGGATTTTTTCTTCTCTTCCATGGCGGGTCTCGCTGCAGTTGCGGTCAAGATTGACATGAGGGTAACGCGAAGAATCAGCTTGGGTTCCTGCCAAGGCGCAGCTTTTTTGCAAAGATTTGATTTCACGTAACGGGACCCGCTTCAAAGGAGACTCCATGCGACCGGATGCCGGTCCGCGCAGGCCCCGGCGGCGTCGCGGACGCGCGCCTCGCGATGCGGCACTCCAACGCCTGGAACGCGAAAAGCCCCGGAAAACCGGGGCTTTTTTCATTCGTGACACCGGCTGCGGCTCAGGAAGCAGCGTCGCGTCCCGTGGCGGCGCGGCGCGAGCGGCGGTCGAAGAACAGCGCCTGGCTGATCACGGCTTTCAGCGAGTCGACGCCAAACGGCTTGGTAATGAGAAAGGCCGGCTCGGGCGGCTGACCGGTGAGGAAGCGTTCCGGATAGGCGGTGATGAAGATCACTGGCACCTCCATCGCGCCAAGGATCTGGTTGACGGCCTCGAGGCCCGAGGAGCCATCGGCGAGTTGGATGTCGGCGAGGATCAGTCCGGGCGTCTTGCCTTCGATCGACTTCACGGCCTCCTTGTGCGTGCGCGCAATGCCCACGACATGGTGGCCGAGTTCCTCGACAAGCGTCTGCAGGTCGAGCGCGATGAAAGGCTCATCCTCGATGATCAACACGTCGGTGCGGATCTGGTCGGCGATTTCCTTGCCGGCGGCGTCGATCAGCGTCGCGGCTTCGCCCGGTGAGCAATCGAGCGCGCGGGCGACCTCCGGGGTCTCGAAGCCTTCCAGAGCCGACAGCAGGAAGGCAATGCGGGGACGAAGAGAAATGGCATCGAGGCTACGACGGGCACCTTCCTCATCGGGAAGACCAGCATCCTGATCGGTCTGCGCATTGACCGGCAGCGAACCCCAGACCTTCAGGAAAACGCGATACAGCGTCGTGCGGACATCCGTATTGGGCTGGAACGCTGACGGATCTGTGACGATTGCCTCAAGAGTGGCAAGAACATATGCGTCTCCTCCCGCCTGACTCCCGGACAGGGCGCGGGCAAACCGGCGCAAGTAAGGGATATGCGAGGAGATCGCTTGTGAAACCGACATGCTTGGCGCTCCCAAGTGAAAAACAGCAGAGCTTTGGTCATTAAACCCTGAAATGGGGCTTTGGTTCCAGTCCCCCGGGAACCAAAGCGGTGCAAAGCACGTTGAAGCCTAGATCGCCGAAGAGCTAGATAGGGCTCGGGGAGCGATACAGGCCGGGCCTCGCCCGGCGCTGGAGGGGTTTTGAATGGACGATAAAACCGGGACAAGGAAGAAGCTGAGCGCGATTTCTGCCCGCCCGCAAGTTCTGCAGGCCGGACTACGCAGTCCTGCTTCTTCCGCAGCGGCACCGCAGGCGGCAGGACAGATGCCGGGCGAGACACAGCCGCGACCTGATACCATGCAGGTGATCGAGGGGGGCGGCCTCAAGGCCGGGCCGAATGTCAAAACCTACATCGAACGGCAGTTGAAGTCCGTCTATGACGACGTGCTCAACCAGCCCATTCCCGATCGCTTTCTCGATCTTCTCAACGCGCTCGACGGCCCTGCGACCGCGGGGGCAAACAGCGCCGCTCTGGCTGGTGCCAGAAATGAGGAAAGCGAGTGACAGAGACACCTGTGGTCCTGCAGGCGAGCCCCAAGCTCAAATCGGATTTGCTCGGCGCCATTCCGAATCTGCGCGCTTTCGCTGTGTCCCTCTGCGGCAATCCCGACCGCGCCGACGACCTTGTCCAGGAAACGCTGGTCAAGGCCTGGAGCCATCTGGGCTCCTTCGCCGAGGGCACCAACATGCCCGCCTGGCTGTTCACCATCCTGCGCAACATCTATTATTCGGAATATCGCAAGCGGCGCCGTGAAGTCTCTGACAGCGAAGGCACCATCGCGGCGCGTCTTGCGACGGCACCCGCGCAGAATGGCCATATGGACTTTCTCGATTTCCGCGAGGCCCTGCAGAAACTGCCCGCAGACCAGCGCGAAGCGCTGGTTTTGATCGGAGCGTCCGGCATGTCCTACGAGGAAGCCGCCAGCATTTGCAATTGCGCCATCGGCACGATGAAGAGCCGCGTCAATCGCGCCCGCAATCGCCTGATCGAACTGCTGTCGATTGGCTCCAGTTCGGATTTTGCGTCCGGTGCCGATTGGCAGACGGGCCTCGATACGCTCATCATGGGCCAGCGTTTTTCGCGCACCGGCAGCGATTAGCGCAATCCGCATCGCATCGCATCTGTCGGATTGCGTTTATCACTCCGGTGCGAGCGTCTTCGGCAATCAGACGATGATGATCATCGCGGGTGTGCAGGTATATTTTGAACTGAATCTCTTCAAGCCGATGCTGGCTTTCGCACGGCTGGAGCTCACGCTCCTCGCAATGACGATGGTGTGACGCCGCGCTCAGGGTGCCGGCGGATCGCCGCGGATGCAGGCCTTGGTGATGGCGTCGAACGCGTGCCGCTGCGAGCTCGACAGTCGGTTCTGGGCCACGGCGCCGCCAATGCCCTGCGCCTGCGCTTCATCTGCGATGCAGCCGCAGGCGCGCGTGCACAGGTCCGCCAGTCCGCCCGATGTCACGCATTGCTGTTCGCAACTGGCGCGAAACGTCTCGATGCTGGCCGCATAGGGCGGCTGCACGAGGTTCGATGCGATGAACACCAGCGCGAAGAAGATCGGCTGGTGGACGAGATAGAGCAGCAGCGAATGGCGTCCGCCGAACACAAGCAGGTGCCCGACCGCGCCGCCGGGGTGCCAGCTGTCGAGCACCCCGGGCAGCCCGCGCGCGCGCACGGCGCGGCCGAGCAGCAGGCCGATCAGCATGACGCCGAACCAGGGAAGCAAGGGGCGCCAGTCGTTGGTGAGGGGGATCTTTGTGCCAAGCCCCATCCAGAGCAGCGCGTCGCTGTTGAAGATGACAGGCATGTCGAACAGGGGCAGGGCGAGCGCGCCGGCCGTGATGAGAGCCACGAGCCAGAAGGGTGCCCAGACGAGCGGCAGCGACAGCAGGCCGGCCACGGCGATAAGATGCAGCACGCCGAAGAAAATATAGGCGTCCGGAAACGCGAAATAGGTGACGAGCGTGATGCAGAGCGCGGCGAGGGCGATTTTCGCCAGCCGCCGCAGCGCGCGCGGCCAGTCTTGTCCCTGCCGTGCCGCCAGCGTCAGCCCAAGTCCGGCCAGGCCGATGAAGGTCGCGGCAATGCCATGGCCGAAGCCGATGAAGGCCGGGTCCAGGACGAGCGCCCGCGGCACAAGGCCGAAGGCGCTCAGGTCCCAGCCGAGATGGAAGGCGAACATGGCCACGAGTGCCACCCCGCGCGCCGCATCGATCGCGGGCCAGCGCGGTTTTTTTTCTGTCGCGGCACCCGTCGTCATGCGCGAGATCCGCTAGGGCGCGGGCTTGTCCCTGAAATGGCCGAAGACCATGTCAGGCGCGCTTTTGTTGTGGAGCGAGGGAATGACGCGGCCAGCCCAGATTTCCGTGATCGAGCCGCCCTTGTAGGCAAGCACCGGCGCCTCGCCCCAGGCTTCGACGCCCTTCTCGCGCCAAGCCACGCGCGCGACGTCGGAATTGAACTCGGTCGCATACATCGAGCGCAGGCTGGCGAAGGGATAGTTTTTCGGCGCATCAGCCGAGATCGCGACATCGAGGATCATGCGTTCCTGGTCGATCGTGTCGAGCTTGATGGTTGCCGAACCGCCGCGCGCGAAGGCGAGGGTGAAGATCATCTTCTCGGGATCGAAGGTGATGGTCTTGAGGTCGACGATGGGGCGCTGCTGGGTTTCCACCGGACCGACGAGGAAGGACGAGCCATAGGCGGTCCAGCGCATGTCGGCGAAGGGCAGCGGGCGCGCGCGCCAATAGCCATCGGGCGGATAGAACACGAGCACCTCTTCGGCGCGCTCGCGATGCTTCATCCAGAGCTGCACCATGTGCAGGCCCTTTTCTTCGCGATTGCCGACGCGCACCACCGTATTGGCCGGGCGCCAGAAGGACGGATA
>CAIWVR010000519.1 GCA_903916165.1 uncultured Hyphomicrobiales bacterium
AGCTCGAAGCGCACCTGATCGTTGCCCTTGCCGGTGGCGCCATGGGAGACCGCATCGGCGCCCACCATGCGGGCGATCTCGATCTGCTTCTTGGCGATCAGCGGCCGGGCGATCGACGTGCCCAGCAGGTAGAGACCTTCATATTGAGCGTTGGCGCGGAACATCGGGAAGACATAATCGCGGACAAATTCCTCGCGCAGGTCTTCGATGAAGATGTGCTCGGGCTTGATGCCGAGCAGTTCAGCCTTCTTGCGCGCCGGTTCGAGTTCTTCGCCCTGGCCGAGATCGGCGGTGAATGTGACCACCTCGCAGCCGTAGGTGGTCTGCAGCCACTTCAGGATGATGGAAGTGTCGAGGCCGCCGGAATAGGCCAGGACGACGCGTTTGATGGCAGGAGTTTTGGACATTTGGGCGGCTCTGAAGGGTCGCGGAAGGGATGGCGGCGGACTATAGAGGCGCCCCGGTGTGACGCAAGTCGCGATCAGCGTCCGGGGGTGCCTCGCGTGCTCGGGGCTGGCCCCTTCGGCTGAAGCACCACCCGTGGAAGCCGAGCACCAGCAGGATGGTGAGCAGGGCAGAGATCAGGCAGTCGGACAGGTAATGTCCCCCAACGGCCATGCGGAGCGCGGCAACCGAAGTCCCGAAAGCCAGCGCCCCGATGACGGCATAGGGGCGCGCCGGGGGCGGGGCCAGCAGGGCAGGCCCCAGGGTCCAGAAAGCGGAGGAGGCCTCCCCCGAGACGAAGGAACAATTCTTCTCGCATTGGCCGTCAAAGCGGTACCACGGTCGGAATTCCCATTTCCCCCCGAGTTCCACCGTCTGGACGGGCCGGGGCCGGTGCGAATGATTCTTCAGCGCCAGATTGACCAGCAGGCCGGGTCCGACCACAAGCGTCAGAACGAGGAAGATGAGGCTCCGCGACGAGGGCGCGGGGACCTTCGCAAACCCCAGGCGGCGCAGGGCCCACCCGCTGAAGGCCATGCCCAGCAGCCAGAACGGTGCCTGATAGCCCAGCGTGCGCAGCGCTTCCCCCAGTGGCGTGATCCCGACGAAGGCCCCGTTTTTCAGAAACAATCGGGCCGCCGCCAGGTCGAGCTCCGGGGTGAGCGCGAAGAGCGCACCTGTCAGGATCAGCAGCGCCAGAGCTGCAAAAATGGCCTTGCGATACAAGATGGGCACCTTGGGTGCGGGATGGTCGACCCCTTTCTAATCGCGGCAGACGCCCCGGAGAAGCCCCCGGTCACGTCAATCCGTCTTGCCGTCGCCGGGCAGCCTGCCTAGTTTGGCCCGCATGGCATTGTCATCGGAAGAAATCGAGCGTTACGCCCGCCACATCGTCCTCCAGGGCGTTGGCGGTCCGGGTCAGCAAAAGCTCAGGGCGGCGCGCGTCCTCGTCATTGGCGCGGGAGGGCTGGGCTCGCCTGCCCTGCAATATCTTGCCGCCGCCGGGGTTGGAACGCTGGGGATCATCGATGACGATGAGGTTGCGCTGTCCAATCTGCAGCGACAGGTGCTGCACGGGACCGAGGATGTCGGCGTCGCCAAGGTCGACAGTGCCGCGCGCGCCATTGCGCGCCTGAACCCGCATGTCGCGGTCGTGACCCATTGCATGCGGATCGATGCCACCAATGCGCGCGAGATCATTCGTGGCTATGACGTGGTGGCCGAGGGCTCTGACAATTTCGACACGCGCTATGTGGTCTCGGACGCCTGCTTTCATGAAGGCAAGCCGCTGGTCACGGCGGCGGTGGGTGCCTTTGATGCATCCCTGACCACCTTGCGCCCGTTCGAAACGAATGCGGCCGGCGACAGGAATCCCACCTATCGCTGCCTGTTCCCCGAACCGCCTCCGGCCGGAACCGTCCCCGCCTGTGCGCAGGCGGGTGTTCTCGGGGCCTTGACGGGCGTCGCAGGCTCCATGCTGGCGCTTGAAGTGCTGCGTGAAATTGTCGGATTCGGGGAAAGCATGGTCGGCCGCATCCTGCTTGTCGACACGCTCAACATGCGTTTCGAGACTGTCCGATATCGCTGGGATCCGCAGAATGTCTTGAATGGCCGGCCAAAATAGGCGCAAGACCACAGCTTATCCACAAGGTTGTTCACATGTTTATCCACAGATTTTCCACAAGGTTTTCCCGTGGATAACACCCGGTTTTCAACGGAATGGCGGCTCGTCGAAGCTGCGCAATTTGCGCGAATGCAGGCTGTCGATCTGGCGCTTGAGGATGTCGATCGCGGCCAGTCCAATGCGCAGATGTTCACTGATTGAGCGTTCATAAAAAGCAATGGCGGCCCCGGGCAGCTTGATTTCGCCGTGCAGGGGCTTGTCGGACACGCAGAGCAAGGTGCCGTAGGGCACGCGCATGCGGAAGCCCTGCGTTGCGATGGTGCCCGATTCCATGTCGACCGCGATGGCGCGCGACATGTTGATGCGCCGGCGTTCCTGGCTCCAGCGCAGCTCCCAGTTGCGATCGTCATAGGTGACGACGGTTCCCGTGCGCAGCCGCCCCTTGAGCGCATCGCCGGTCTCGCCCGTGACATGGGCGGCAGCCTGCTGCAGGGCGACCTGTATTTCCGCCAGGGCGGGGATCGGAACGCCGACAGGGACCGCCTTGTCGAGAATCCTGTCTTCGCGAAGATAGGCATGCGCCAGCACGTAATCGCCGATCCGCTGGGACTCGCGCAGGCCGCCGCAATGGCCGATCATCAGCCAGCAATGCGGGCGCAGGACCGCCAGATGATCGGTGATGTTCTTGGCATTGGCCGGGCCGACGCCGATGTTGACCAGCGTGATCCCCTGCCGGCCGGGCGCGGTGACATGATAGGCGGGCATCTGGAACTTGTGCCAGGGTGCCGACGCAATGGCGGCCTGTGCTTCCGCGTCGCTCATCTTGGCGTCGATCACGATGCCGCCTGGCAGGATAAGCGTCTCGTAGGGGCTTTCCTTGCGAATCTGGTCGATACCCCAGGCGACGAATTGGTTGACGTAGCGATGGTAATTGGTGAGCAGGATCCAGGGCTGGATGTCGCGCCAGTCCGTCCCGGTATAATGGACAAGGCGCCGGAGCGAATAATCGACGCGCATGGCGTCGAACAGCGCCAGCGGACGCGCGGCCCCGGCTTCAAATTCCCAGAGCCCGTCAGCGATTTCGTCGCCGACTTCCGACAGAAGCGGGATCGGGAAATGCCGCGCAAGTTCTGCCGCGCTGACGCCGGCCAGCTCATCGCCCTTCTCGAAAACATAGGGGTAGGGAATGTCCTGCCGGCTTGGACCGACGTCGAGCTGGGCTCCGAATTCCTGCGTCAGCGGGCGCAATTGTTCCAGCAGATAGGGCCGGAACGCCGCGGGCTGCGTGATGGTGGTCGTGTAGCGACCCGGTGTCGGGAATTTCGCGAAAGCGCGCCGCGTTGACAGGGGCACCTCATGGGGGGCGTGGGTGATGCACAGCTCGGGATAGCGGAATTTTTGCCGTGTGGCCGCGTCCGGCCGGCACCCGTCCGCGAAAAACGACTTCAGCGCCCCCCTGAGCGCGTCAACGGCACCGGTGTGCAGGCGCTCCAGTTCGGCGACCGCCTCCTCCGGCGTCGCGACCCGTTTCCACTCCGACCTGTCCCGATCCGTCACACGCGCCTCCTGTTTGTTCTGATCTAGGCCCTCCGCGCCTCCCCGGCCAGACTACGGCTGGCTTGAAGCGCGGGTGGCCATGCTTTATCCCTGAGACGAGAACAATAATGGGAGGGTGACACATGTCTTTGCCGCTTTATCAGGCTTCAATTCCGGTTATGCTGCAGATCCTGGGGGGGCTCTCGGGGGTCTGTGACAAGGCCTCAGCGCATTGCGCCGAAAAGAAGATCGACCCCTCAGCGCTGCTGACGGCGCGGCTCTTCCCCAACATGTACATGTTCCAGAAGCAGGTGCAGGTCGCGACCGACTGGGTCCGCAACACGGCGGCCATGCTGTCGGGCGTCGAGGCCCCCAAGCCGGCCAATGACGAAAAGACCTTTGACGATCTGCGCGCCCGCATCGCGAGCACGGTTGCCTTTGTCAACAGCATCGACCCGGACAAGATCAGTGCTGCTGAAGGCCGCGAGATAACCTGGGCGACGTCCACCAACACGCGCATGATGATGGGCGAGGATTTTGCCCTCCATCAGGCGTTGCCCCAGTTCTTTTTTCATGTCACGAGCGCCTATGCGATCTTGCGCCACAATGGCGTCGAACTCGCCAAGCGTGACTTCATGGGCGACGTGCCGCGCGTGAAGAATCTGTAACGACACCAGCGACGAGAGATCTTCAATGACCATCAAGCGTATCGGCCCCGGCGTCCGCATGAGCAAGGCCGTGGTTCATGGAAACACGGTGTATCTCGCCGGCCAGGTGGCCGACAAGACTTTGGGTCTGTCTGTCGCCGAACAGACGCAGGAAATCGTCGATCTGATCGACGCCATTCTGGCGGAAGCTGGCAGCGACAAGACGAAAGTTCTCTCGGCGACCATCTACCTGGCGGATATTTCCACGTTCCCGGACATGAACTCGGTCTGGGACAAATGGGTCGTGCAGGGCCATACGCCGGCACGCGCGACGCTTGAAGCCAAGCTGGTCGCGCCGCAGTACAAGGTCGAGATCGCGGTTATCGCCGCGATCTGAGCTTTCGATTTATCGCACTGAGAAGCCCCGGCACACCGGGGCTTCTCACCACATCGAGCCAGAAAGGCCGCAGGGAGAGAGAATGATGACGCGCGACGAAGCGAAACTGAAACTCGTGGCAGGCGGCCACATTCTCGCGGCTGAAGGCCAGGGCGACTTAACGCGCGGTCATATTTCGGTGCGCGACCCGGAAGATGCCTCACGTTTCTACATGAAGCCGCATTCCTTCGGTTTCGATGAGATGACGGTCGACAATCTCGTCACCTGCAATCTGGATGGCGAAAAGGTCGAGGGCTGGGCACCCCGTCACAGCGAGGTCTTCATCCATTCGGAAATTTTCCGGATGCGCCCGGACATTATGTCAGTCATCCACACGCACCCGACCTATTCGGTGGCCTTCTCCGCGTCGGGCCGTCCGCTGCGCGCGCTGAGCCAGCCGAGCGCCCTGTTTTTGAACAATTACGGTGTTTACACCGGGTCCATCGACCTGATCCGCTCGCAGGACATGGGCCGCGGCGTCGCGCAGGCGCTGGAGACTTATCCGGTCGTGTTCCTGAAGAACCACGGCGTCGTGGTCTGCGGCACATCGATCGACGAATCGGTGATCATCGCGCTCATGCTTGAAAACGCCTGCCAGATCCAGATGATCGCGGAGGCCGCTGGCGAGACTGCCCCGGAATTCCCGACGCAGGATGTCATGGCCTTGCGCAAGAAGCTCCTGAGCCCCGAGCAGCAGGAGATCAATTTCAACTATCTGCGTCGCCGGGTCGAGCGCATCAAATAAGCGCAAGAGGCGTGTGACTTCAGCGGCGGGCTCGATCCCGCCGCCGGGACAAGATCAAGGGGAGAGAAGCATGAAGGCGATCGTCATCCGGCAATTCGGCCCGCCCGATGTGATGGGTTACGAGGATTTGCCTGATCCGGCACCGCGCCGCGGCGAGATCCGCATTGTGGTTCATGCGGCGACCGTGAACCGCGTGCTCGATGTCGCGGTTCGTCGCGGCGAGCAGGCGCAGCGCGGCGTTGAACTGCCGCTGATCCCCGGCGTCGACTGCGCGGGCGTGATCGACGCCATCGGCCCTGGTGTGACGAAGTGGAAGGTTGGCGACCGCGTCTGCGCTGCCGGCCGCATGCCGCTTGACCCTTGCAACGAAGATGGCACGGATGCCACCGGAAAGACCGGAATGATGGGCATCAAGCGGCCCGGCGGATTTGCTGAAAAGGTTTGCGTGCCAGCCGCTTCTGCCTTTGGGCTGCCGGATGCGCTCGGCTTCCACGAGGCGGCCGTCGTCATGCGGCATTGCCCGACCGCGTGGAATCTTTTGTGCAACGTCGCCGCACTGAAGGCCGGCGAATGGGTGCTGATCATGGGAGCCAGCGGCAACCTCGGCAGTGTCGGGATCCAGATTGCCAAGCACGTCATTGGCGCGAAGGTCATCGCGACGGCGGGATCGCGTGCGCGCGCGGACGCGGGTCTTGAACTCGGCGCCGATCACGCCATCGATTATTCGACGCAGGACCTGCTGGCCGAAGTGATGCGGATCACGGACGGCAAGGGCGTCAATGTTCTCTATGACAACATCGCCAATCCCGACATTCTGCCACAGGCGTTTCATGCGCTGGGCGAGGGCGGCCGTCTGGTCACCGCCGGCGCGCATGGCGGGCCGAATGTGACGATCGACTTCTTCCATCTCTATGACAAGAAGATCACGATCAAGGGCATGCCGGGCGCTCGCGATGCTGACCGCCCGAAGTGTTTTGCCGCTGCTGCTGAAGGCAAGATCCGCGTTCGGATCGCGCATGTCATGCCGCTGTCGAAGGCGGCCGAGGCGCACCGGATGATGGAAGCCGATCCGGGCATGGGCAAGATCGTGCTCGATCCCGCAGCCGGATAGCCCGCCCGAGGCGCGTCAGACGCCCTTGAACAGGCGGAACATCTCGCTGATTCGCCAGGGCTTGGCGATCAG
>CAIWVR010000520.1 GCA_903916165.1 uncultured Hyphomicrobiales bacterium
CGCAGACCCGCGCCGCCAGCGCCGACGACCACAACGTCGAACGTATGGTCCGTGATCGGATAGGCCGGACCCGCGTTGCCGTTTGCAGATGCCATGTTCAATGACCTTTCGACGAATTCAGGTGAAGCTCAGACGCAGCACAGCGTATACGCAGGCCAATCCGACACAGATTGAGAAGAAGGTGTTGCCCATCAGCGACCAGGTCTTGGCGACCGGCGTGTGAACGTAATCCTCGATGATCGTCTGCATGCCCAGCATCATGTGGTAGATGCCGGCGAGCAGGAACAGAAGCATCAGAATCGCGACTGAAGGCGAGCCGAGCGCCTTGACGACAGTGTTATAGTCCTTGCCGACCAGCGACAGGACGATCCAGACGAAGGCGATGGTGAGCGGCACCAGCGCGAAGGATGTCAGACGCATGTGCCAGACGTGATGCGTGCCGGACTTGGCCGAGCCAAGATAGCGGACCTGGCGGACCGTGGTGCGCATGGAAGTGGGATCATTTGCCATGTGTGCTCGTCCTTGCGCTCAGCGGACCATATAGGCGACGACCCAGACCACGACCGTCAGCGCGAGGCCGCCGATCAATGTCGCCTGGGCGAGATATTCGCGCTCGGGATGATCCATCCCGCGGCCCGTATCCCAGATGAAATGGCGGATGCCGCCGAACAGATGGTGGAAGAGGGCCCAGGTGAAGCCGAGCAGCACGATCTGGCCAAGGATCGACGTCAGAACCGAATTGGCAGTGTCGAAGGCCCGTGCGTCGGTCGAGGCGGCGATCAGCCACCACGCCAGCAGCAGCGTGCCGGCGTAAAGCGCCATGCCGGTGATGCGGTGCATGATCGACATCATCATCGTCAACATGGGACGATAAATCTGCAGATGGGGAGACAAGGGCCGCCGCGCCTCGGGCGAGACGGTGCGGTTTTTGGCCTCGGCCATTGATTTGCCCTCTTCTTTGGTGTCCGGAAGGTTCACTAATGGAAGAAGCAGAGCCGCGCAACATATGAGCGCGTCCCGCCGCTAGGGTCCCGGCACGAGAACCGCACCGATCAGGCGCCGGGCATCGGGAGAATCCCAGGCCGCAGCCCCGGCAAGCGCACCGATTTCGCACCCCTGTGCATCGATGAGAATGCTGGTCGGGAGACCGACGACCTTGCCCGCGCGCTTCAGGGTCTGGAACACGTCCGCAGATGGATCCGCGAAGAACACCAGTGACTTGACCCCGATTTCATTGAGGAATGCCTGGCGACGATCCAGCCGCGCCGTATCGATGTTGACGGCCACGACCTCGAAGTTCTGCCCACCGGCTGCCGCCTGCAGCCTGTCGAGTGACGGCATTTCCTCGCGACATGGCACGCACCACGTCGCCCAGAGATTGAGCAGGACAGCCTTGCCGCGGAAGTCCGACAATTTTTTTGAGGCCCCGTCTGGCCCCTGGAAGGAAATGTCGACCATCGGGCGCGGCACTTTCAGCGCCGTGAAGGCGGCGACATCGCCCTGGCTGGCGGCTGCGATCTGGGGGAGCCGGGCTGCCGAAGCCTGACAGGAACCGCCGCCCTGGACCGAAGCTTCCTTGCCGGGCAGCCCGCTCATCCCGTATAGGACCGCAACCGACAGGGCGATCACAGCCAGAATCGCGAGCAGACCGGCGGGGGCCAGGCTCCCGAGACGCGTGTTCTGCACTGGCTGGCGGTCAGGGGCGGACTTCATCAAGGCACGTCTTCTCCGGAAGCCGCGCCACAGGGGCACGACATGAGCAACAAAATGTGGGGCGGCCGATTCGTGAGCGGACCGGACGCGATCATGGAGGAGATAAACGCCTCCATCGGTTTCGACTACAGGTTCGCCTCACAGGACATCCGCGGCTCTTTGGCCCATGTCGCCATGCTGGCGCGCCAGGGCATCATCGAGGACGCAGCCGCCGCCGCCATTTCAACTGGTCTAGAGCAGGTTCACAGCGAAATCGAGGCCGGAACCTTCACCTTTTCGCGCGCACTCGAGGACATTCATATGAATGTCGAATCGCGTCTTGCCGAGATCGTCGGCCCGGATGCCGGACGCCTGCACACGGCGCGCTCGCGCAACGACCAGGTCGCGCTCGACTTCCGGCTCTGGATCCGGGACACGATCGACCAGCTCGACGCACAGCTCCGCGAACTGCAGAAGGCGCTCGCCGGGCGCGCACTCGACCATGCCGGCTCGGTCATGCCTGGCTTCACCCACCTGCAATCAGCCCAGCCAGTGACTTTCGGCCACCATCTGATGGCCTATGTTGAAATGCTCGGCCGCGACCGGAGCCGCCTGCTGGATGCCCGCAAGCGGCTCAATGAATGCCCGCTCGGTGCGGCAGCCCTGGCGGGCACGTCATTTCCCATCGACCGCAAGATGACGGCACAGGCGCTCGGTTTCGACCGCCCGACTGCCAATTCGCTCGACAGCGTCTCGGACCGGGACTTCGTGCTGGAAACGCTTTCGGCCGCCTCGATCTGCGCCATACACCTGTCGCGGTTCGCCGAAGAAATCGTGATCTGGGCGACCCCGCAATTCGGCTTTGCCAGCCTGTCGGACAAGTTCACGACGGGCTCCTCGATCATGCCGCAAAAGCGCAATCCCGACGCCGCAGAACTCGTGCGCGGCAAGTCGGGGCGTGTCATTGGCGCGCTGACGGGTCTGCTGATCGTCATGAAGGGCCTGCCGCTGGCCTATTCCAAGGACATGCAGGAGGACAAGGAAGGCACGTTCGACGCGCTGCAGTCCCTCTCCCTGTGCGTTGCGGCCATGACAGGAATGGTGCACGACCTGACGCCCGACCTGAAGCGGATGAAGGCGGCGGCAGGCAGCGGCTATGCCATCGCGACCGACCTTGCCGACTGGCTGGTGCGGGCTCTGAACATGCCGTTTCGCGACGCCCACCATGTCACAGGGCGCCTCGTCGCCATGGCGGCGGAGCGCAAGATCCCTCTCGAAAAGCTGACACTCGACGACATGCAATCCGTCGATGCCCGCATCACCGCGCTTGTTTTTGATGTGCTGGGGGTCGACAAGTCGGTACGCAGCCGCATCAGCTACGGCGGCACGGCACCCAACAATGTCCGGACGCAAGCGCGCGCCTGGCTCAAACGCATCGCCAGGGATGAAGCCGCGTCCAAGTGACGCGGCTCGTTTCATACACCCTCTCGCCAGCGCATCAGGTTCAGCTATATTGGCGAATCCTTCAGGAGCAACTCCCCGTGAATCGCGCCTCTCTCATCAGAACCACCCGCATCCTCGGCCTGATCGCTTTGACAGGGCTTTCGCTCGCCGGTTGCGGACGCAGGGGTGATCTCGAGCCACCCCCGGGCGCGCCAAAGGCCGCCGAAGGCGAAACCGAGCGACAGATCGGTGCCGGCAACCCGATCGATGGCGTGCCCATGCGGCGCGACAGGATCGTGCCGCCGCGCGACCCCTTCATCCTCGACAAGATCCTCTAGACCGGACTGTCATGCGCCATTTTGAATATTGCGACGGCGTTCTTCACGCCGAAGACATCGACCTGCGCGAGATCGCGCGCGAGGTCGGCACGCCTTTCTATTGCTATTCGCGCGCCACGCTGACGCGCCATTACCAAGTGTTCTCGCGCGCCTTCGCCGACGTCGACGCCATGGTCTGTTTCGCCATGAAGGCGAATTCGAACCAGGCCGTGCTGAAGACCTTCGCGGCGCTGGGCGCGGGCATGGATGTGGTCTCGGAGGGCGAATTGCGGCGCGCCCTGGCGGCCGGCGTGCCCGGCGAGCGGATCACGTTTTCCGGTGTCGGCAAGACGGCGCGCGAGATCGCTCTCGCGCTCGAAGCCAGGATCTTCTGCTTCAACGTTGAATCGGAGCCGGAACTCGAAGCCATCTCGGCAATTGCCGCGCGATGTGGCGCGATCGCCCATGTGTCGCTGCGCGTCAATCCGGATGTGGATGCGCGCACCCACGCCAAGATCTCGACTGGAAAGTCGGAGAACAAGTTCGGCATCCCGATCTCACGCGCCAGGGACGCCTATGCCCGCGCGGCCCAATTGCCTGGCCTGCTGGTCAGCGGCGTCGACATGCACATCGGCTCGCAGATCACCGACCTGCAGCCCTTTGACGACGCCTTCGCACTGCTTGCCGAGTTTGTCGACCTCCTGCGCGCCGACGGCCACACGATCACGCATCTCGACCTTGGCGGCGGACTGGGCATTCCCTATCGCGAGACCGACGATCCCGACGCCTATCACCCGGACCGTTACGCCCAGATTGTGCGCCGTCACACGGACAGGCTTGGCTGCAAGCTGGTGTTCGAACCCGGCCGCCTTCTTGTCGGCAATGCCGGTATTCTCGTCACCGAAGTGGTTTACGTGAAACAGGGCGACGGCAAGGATTTTATCATCGTCGACGCGGCCATGAATGACCTGATTCGCCCGACGCTCTACGAGGCCCATCACGACATCAAGCCGGTGATCGAGCCGCAACCGGGTGCCGCCTCGATCACCGCCGACATTGTCGGACCGGTCTGCGAGACCGGAGATTATCTGGCGCTGGGCCGCGACATGTCCGCGCCGGCACCGGGCGATTTGCTCGCGGTCATGTCCGCAGGTGCCTATGGGGCGGTGCAGGCCGGCACCTATAATTCCCGCCTGCTCGTGCCGGAAGTCCTGGTCGATGGTGCCCGCTGGGCCGTGGTGCGGCCACGTGGCTCCTACGAAGAATTGATCGGGCTCGACAGGATTCCGCCCTGGCTTGCCTGAAACATCGGCGGATTCAGATCAGGCGAGACATGTCGCGCACTGGAATATGCGCGCAAGCGTGCTAGTTTTCTCCTCTGGGAAACAGGGAGAGCCGCGTGGATTGGCGAGCTTGGGCGGGCAAAACAGGTGATCGGATGACACAGGGCTTGCCTGCGCGTCTTGATGCGCTGTCCAGACAGGCCGCAGCGGTTCTCGCCTGGGAACGGGTCTGGCCAGCTCTGGTCGTCATTCTCAGCATCCTTGCCCTCTTCCTCGCCCTGTCCTGGGCCGGTCTCTGGCTCGTGTCGCCGCGCTGGCTGCGCATGGCGGGAGTCGCGGCCTTCGCGCTGCTTCTCTTGGGCGCGGTCTTCAATCTCATCAGGTTGCGCTGGCCCGCCCGGCGCGACAGCATCGCCCGGCTGGATCGTGATTCCGGTCTGGGGCACCGCCCGGCGACGGCGATCGAGGACCGCCTCGCCAATGATGGTGCCGATCCTGCCACGCGCGCCCTCTGGCAATTGCATCTGGAGCGGGCAGCGCGGGCCTTGTCCGCGATCCGCGTCGCGCGTCCCTCGCCCCGCATGGTCGACCACGACCGTTACGCGCTTCGCGTCGGCGTCGTGCTCCTGCTGGCGGGAGCCGCCTTTATGGCTGGGCCGGAAAAATATCCGCGCGTGCTCGCAGCTTTCGACTGGCGCAATGCGCCAGAAATGGGACCGGGATTTCGGCTCGACGCCTGGATCGACCCGCCGCCCTACACCGGGCGCCCACCCATTCTGCTGACCTCCGGGATCGACACATCCGGCGCGAACAGGCCCGTGCAGGCACCAGCCGGCTCAAACATTGTGGTGCGCGCCTCCGCACATGCCGGCATCGTCAGCGAGGCCGAAGGCGGGCTGCAAGCTCCCAAGCCGGAGACAGCCAGGCCCGGCGAGGCCGCCGTGCCGCCTCCCCCCGCAAGGGCAGCGACGCAGACGGCCGACACGGAGCAACGCTTCGTGTTGCGCAGCGACGGCAAGCTCCGGTTGAAGCAAGGCGCGAGCACGCTCGCCACGTTCGACATTATCTCCGTGCCGGACACCCCGCCCACCATCACCCTGCGCGGAGAGCCGAAATCTGACACGCGCGGCGCGCTGACGCTCGCCTACAAGGTCGCGGACGATTACGGGATCATCAGCGCCGAAGCGCAATTTTCAAAACCCTTGATCGGCGGCCGGCCGGTCACCGGACGCTCGCTGGTCGAGCCGCCGAAGATGGCGCTGGCGCTGCCAGGCGGAGCCGGCGGTCTGGGCGAAGGCGAGACGACGGGCGACCTGTCCGAACATCCATGGGCCGGCGCGCGCGTCACCATGAGCCTTGTCGCACGCGACGAGGGTGGCAATGAGGGGTCGAGCGATCCTTACGAGATGACGCTGCCGCAGAGGACGTTCGTAAAGCCTCTCGCGCGCGCCCTCATCGAGCAGCGGCGCCATCTGATCCTGGCGCCGGACGATCGCCGGCGCGTGCAGTTCGCCGTCGATACGCTGGTGTTCGCACCTGAAAAATTCGATCTGCCCAGCGGCATCTATCTTGGCCTGCGCACGATTTCGCAGCGCCTCCGCCTTGCGAAGAAAGAGTCCGCCCTGCTCGATGTCGCCGAGCTGATGTGGGAAATGGCGCTGCGTCTCGAGGACGGAGATCTGTCCCAGGCCGAGCGCGACCTGCGCGCGGCCCAGCAGCAATTGCGCGAAGCCCTCGACCGCGGCGCAACGCCCGACGAATTGAAGCGGCTCATGGACCAGCTGCGCGCGGCGCTCGACAAGTTCATGCAGGAACTTGCCGAACAGCAGATGCGCGACCAGCAAAATGCCGACAGGCAGCAGGACCCCAACCAGCAAACGCTCACCATCACCCCGCGTGACCTGCAGGCGCTGCTGGACCGCATGGAGGAGATGGCGCGCAACGGCAACACGGCCGATGCGCAGCGCATGCTGGATTCGCTTCAACGCATGATGGAAAATCTGCAGAGCGCGCGCCGCCAGACCCAGCAGAACCAGGCGCAGCGCGAGATGAACCGCTCGCTCAACGAACTCGACAAGCTGACCCGCGAGCAGCAGCAATTGCGCGACGAGACCTTCCGCGACCGCCAGCGCCAGTCGCGTCGCGACCAGCAGAATCCGCAAGGCCAGCGCAATCCTGGCCAGCAGGGCCAGCCGCAGCAGGAGTCTGACGAGGATGACGGCGATCAATCGCCGGAAGGACGGGCGCAGCGCCAGCAAAACCTGAAGCAACGGCAGGAGGCCCTGCGCGACCGTCTCGAACAATTGCAAAAACGCATGAAGCAATTGGGCATGAAGGGCGAACAGGGCTTTGATGAGGCCGACGAGGCCATGCAGGAAGCCGAGCAGGGGCTTGGCGAAGGCAATCAACGCGGCCAGGACAAGGCGGTCGACGCGCAGGGCCGCGCTCTGGAAGGCCTGCGCAAGGGCGCACAGTCGATGGCGCAGCAGATGCAGCAGGGCCAGCCGGGTGAAGGCCAGGCCGGGCCAGGTCCCGGCGACCCGAACGGCCCGATGCGGGAGGGGCGCAACCAGCCCAACCCCGACCCGCTTGGCCGCGAAAGCCGTGACCGCACCTATAATCCGCAAAGCCGCTACGACCCTCTGGGCGTTCCGGCGGCCGAACGTGCGCAGCGCGTGCTCGAGGAACTGCGCCGGCGCTTCTCCGATCCGTCACGTCCACGCGAGGAACTGGATTATCTGGAGAGGCTCCTGCGACGTTACTGAATGCATGAATCGCAACGCTTGCCCTTGCCGGATCGGCTTCCCGGTTCTAGGTGCGTGAGCTCAGGCGCGTCAGGTGCGCAACAATCAAAGGCCCCCATGCCCATCGCAGCCACCCATTATCTCGTTGCCGGTGCCGTTGGCGCTGTCGCCCTCGTTCTCCTGTTCGGACTCGTGAACATGATGCGCGGCGGCAGCCCGAACACCTCACAGAAACTGATGCGCTGGCGCGTCGGCCTGCAGTTTGTGGCGATCATCATCATCATGGGCGTCCTCTGGCTGCGCGGATAGGAATAACGGACATGGTGGCTCTCACTCGGATCTACACACGCACGGGCGACAAGGGCACAACGGCCCTGGGCACCGGTGAACGGCGACCGAAATATGATCTGCGCGTCGAAGCCTATGGCACGGTCGACGAGACCAATTCCGCGCTGGGCATGGCCCGACTTGCGACGTCGACCTCGGATGAGCGGCTCGACGCCATGCTGGGGCGGATCCAGAATGACCTGTTCGACCTCGGGGCCGATCTCTGCACGCCCGACACCGGGGAAAAGCTCGAATGGGAGCCGCTGCGCATCGTTTCCAGCCAGGTCACACGCCTTGAGTCGGAAATCGACGAGCTGAATGGCGAGCTTCAGCCGCTGCGCTCCTTCGTCCTGCCAGCTGGAACGCCCGCCGCCGCCAACCTCCATCTGGCCCGCACGATCAGTCGGCGCGCCGAGCGCCTCATGGTCGAACTGGCCGCCCAGCCGGGTGAGATCGTCGCAGAACCCGCACTACAATATATCAACCGCCTGTCGGACTTCCTGTTTGTCGCAGCGCGCTTCGCCAACCTGAAAGCCGGCGGCGACGTGCTCTGGACGCCGGGGAAAAACCGCTGACCTGCCCCCTTGTGGCGCCGCAGCAGAGAATTGACTCCACATCGGGCGCCAAGTACCAAAAAAGCTTGCGCCAGGCGCCGCCATTCACGCGATGGGACCTGACACGGTTGACCGCAGATCAGGCTCCGGGAGCCCAGACATGAAAATTCTCGTCCCCGTGAAGCGGGTCGTCGACTATAACGTCAAGATCCGCGTCAAATCGGACGGGTCGGGCGTCGAACTCGCCAATGTCAAGATGTCGATGAATCCGTTCGATGAAATCGCTATTGAGGAAGCCCTGCGCCTGAGAGAAGCCGGCAAGGCGACTGAAGTCATCGTCGTGTCAATCGGCCCTGCACAAGCTGCAGAAACGATCCGCACCGGCCTCGCCATGGGTGCTGATCGCGGGATTCTCGTGAAGCACGAGTCCATTGTCGAGCCCCTTGGGGTGGCCAAGATCCTGAAGGCAGTGGTCGAGGCGGAAGCGCCGGGCCTCGTCATCATGGGCAAGCAGGCGATCGACGATGATTGCAACCAGACCGGCCAGATGCTCGCGGCACTGCTCGGCTGGGGCCAGGGCACGTTCGCATCCAAGGTCGAACTGTCGGATGGCACGGTCGACGTGACGCGCGAGGTCGATGGCGGGCTGCAGACGGTCGGGCTGAAATTGCCGGCGATCGTCACCACGGACCTTCGCCTCAACGAGCCACGCTATGCGTCGCTCCCCAACATCATGAAGGCGAAGAAAAAGCCGATCGATGAAAAGACGCCGGCCGATTTCGGCGTCGATGTCACGCCGCGTCTGACGGTGCTGAAGACGTCGGAGCCAGCTGGCCGCAAGGCCGGCGTGAAAGTTGCCGACGTCGCCGAACTGGTCTCCAAACTCAAATCCGAAGCCGGGGTGCTCTGATGGCGATTCTCCTTCTCGCCGAAATCGCCAAGGGCGTGCTGGGCGATGCGACCGCAAAGACCCTGACCGCCGCCCTTTCGCTTGGCAGTCCGATCCACATCCTCGTTGCCGGTCACGACGTCGAGGCCGCCGCACAGGCCGCCGCCCGGCTGGCTGGCGTGGACAAGGTTCTTGTCGCCAGCAGCGGGATCTATGCCCACGGGCTGGCCGAACCGCTTGCGGCACTGATTGTCTCGCTCGCGCCCGCCTATGACGCCATTGTCGGCCCGGCCACCTCCGCCGGCAAGAACGTCCTGCCACGCGTTGCCGCTCTCCTCGACGTGATGCAGGTTTCGGAAATCACGAAAGTCGTTGCGCCAGATACGTTCGAGCGCCCGATCTATGCCGGCAACGCGATCCAGACCGTGCAGTCGACCGACAGCAAAAAGGTTATCACCGTTCGCACGGCTGCATTCAAGGCGACGGGCGAGGGCGGATCGGCTGCAATCGAGGCCGTCGGCACCGCAAGCGATCCGGGCCTGTCCGCCTTCAAGGGCGAGGCGCTCGCCGTGTCAGACCGCCCGGAACTGACCGCCGCGCGGATCATCATTTCCGGCGGCCGTGCCATGCAGAATGCCGAAAACTTCAAGACCTATATCGAGCCGATCGCCGATCGCCTTGGTGCCGCCATGGGTGCCTCACGCGCTGCGGTGGATGCCGGCTATGCGCCCAACGACTGGCAGGTCGGCCAGACCGGCAAGGTCGTCGCACCCGATCTCTACATTGCCGTCGGCATTTCGGGTGCAATCCAGCATCTGGCCGGGATGAAAGACTCCAAGGTGATCGTGGCGATCAACAAGGATGAGGATGCGCCCATCTTCCAGGTCGCAGACTTTGGTCTGGTCGGCGACCTCTTCACCATTCTTCCAGCCCTGGCAGCGGAATTGGGCAAGGGTTCCCAAGGTTGATCTGGACGCTGCGGCTACATGGCCTATGATCACCACAGAACGATCAAGATCCGAGTGGCGGGATTTCAATGAGCACGGACATTCGCAAACTTGGCGTCATCGGCGCCGGCCAGATGGGAAGCGGGATCGCCCAGGTTTGCGCCCAGGCTGGC
>CAIWVR010000521.1 GCA_903916165.1 uncultured Hyphomicrobiales bacterium
GGCCACAGCTTCTGGATGTCATCGCCAAACAGGTCGGAGGCGACGGAGGCCTGGCGGGCCGCCATCCAGTTGACGTTGCCGCGCAGCGTGTTGATCTCGCCGTTATGGGCGACCATGCGATAGGGATGGGCCAGCGACCAGGTCGGGAAAGTGTTGGTCGAGAAGCGCTGATGGACAAGGGAGATCGCCGATTCCATGCGCTCGTCGCGCAGGTCGAGGAAATAATCGCCGAGCTGGGTCGCCAGCAGCATGCCCTTGTAGACGAGCGTGCGCGAGGACAGCGAGACGGGATAGAAACCCTTCGTGCGCACGTCCTTGAGATTGTAGACGGTGTTCGAGATCACCTTGCGCAGCAGGAACAGCTTGCGCTCGAATGTTTCCTGATCAGCCGTGGCGGCGCCACGCTGGATGAAGATCTGCCTGTGCACGGGCTCGGTCGGCTTGACGCTCTCGCCAAGACCCGACGGATCGACCGGTACATCGCGCCAGCCCAGAAAGACCTGGCCTTCGGCGGCAACCACATCCTCGACGATTTTCTCGACAATGGCGCGCCCCTCGGCGTCGCGCGGCAGGAACAGGGCACCGACAGCGTAATCGCCCTCGGCGGGGAGAGAGAAGCCGAGCCGCTGCGCTGCGCCGCGCAGGAAGCGGTCGGGAATCTGCACCAGCATGCCGCAGCCGTCGCCCGCCTTCGGGTCCGCGCCGACCGCGCCGCGATGGTCGAGGTTCAGAAGAATTTCGAGGCCCTTGGCGACAATGTCATGCGACTTGAGATTGTGCATGTTCGCCACGAAACCGACGCCGCACGAATCCTTCTCGTTGGCGGGATCGTAAAGGCCATGAGCGGCGGGGAGCGCGTGATCGTAGCAAGCATGGGTCTCAGACATCGGATGAACTCCAGGAAGCGGCGCAAGGGCGGCGGCAAGCGTCGTGCGTTTCGATGCACCAGCTTTTCCGGTCATCACGTCGCCCGTCATGTCGTCCTTCGAAATAAAGCTCATCGCTCGCTCCAGATCGCTTTCAACGATCGCACCAAAGTCGAAACCTGACGGTCGCACACCTGCGGACCGTGTCATCGTCCCACCCCCGGACACCCTTCTGTCCCACCTTGACAAAGCAAGACGTGCGCCACTGGCTCGAAAACCGGAAACCCACGCCAAAATGGTCAGTAAAGCTGTCCTATTGACGGCGCGCGAACATGCCAGAATTATGGCATCCACACAAGCAATGAAAAGACGGTCAGGAAGCGACGTCTGGGCGCAGGGACGGGCGCGCGGGCATCGGCTTCCAAATCGTCCGTGACCTCGAATTTTCAGGCGGCTCCATGAATTTCGCCAGCGACAATGCCGGAGGTGCCAGCCCCGAAATCCTGCGGGCTCTGGTCGGCGCCAATTCCGGGCACGAACCCGCTTATGGCGCAGACGCCTTCAGCCTGCAGGCACAGGAGGCATTGTCCCGGCTCTTCGAGCGCGACTGTGCCGTGTTTCTGGTCACGACTGGCACCGCGGCCAATGCGCTGGCGCTCGCAGCCCTGACCCCGCCCTGGGGCGCGGTGCTCTGCCACGAGGACGCTCATATCAATGATGACGAATGCGGGGCCCCCGAATTTTTCACGGCAGGGGCCAAGCTGATCGGGCTGAAAGGCGCGCAGGGGAAAATCACCGCCACCGCGCTGGAGGGTGCCCTCGCCGCCTATCCGCGCGGATTGGTGAAACAGGTCCAGCCCGCCGCCCTGTCCCTGTCGCAGGCAACGGAATGCGGAACCCTCTATGCGCTGGACGAGCTGAACGCGCTGACTGCCATCGCCCGGGCTGCGGGCCTGCAGGTGCATATGGATGGTGCCCGTTTCGCCAATGCCATCGAGACGCTCGGCTGCACGCCGGCGGAGGCGAGCTGGAAGGCGGGCGTGGACGTGCTCTCGCTGGGTGCCACGAAAAACGGTGCGCTCGCCTGCGAGGCGGTGATCGTGTTCGATCCGGCCCGCGCGACCGACCTGCCCTTCCGCCGCAAGCGCGCCGGCCACACCCTCTCCAAGGGCCGCTTTCTCGGGGTGCAAATGGTTGCCTGGCTGGAGAACGGCCATTGGCGCGCGCTGGCCCACCATGCCAATGCCATGGCAGCCCGCCTCGCGACGGGGCTCGCCGACATTCCCGGCGTGCGGATGCCCTGGCCGCGGCAGGTCAACGAGGTCTTCACCATCCTGCCCGGCGGGATTGATCGCGCGCTGCGCGCGGCCGGTGCCCGCTATTATGACTGGGGCGCGCGCGGCCTCACCGCCCTGGAGGCACCAGGTGCCGACGAGGTCTTCGTGCGGCTCGTGACATCCTTCGCCACGACGCCTGCCGACGTGGACCAGTTTCTGAAAATCGCCCGCGCCTCGGCCTGACGGGAGGATGAGACAGCGGCTCAGCCCTTGCGCGTCACGCGCGTGATCCAGTCAAGATAGTCCTGCGCACCAGCGTCAATGTCGAACCGCAGCACTTCCGGAATGTCGTAAGTGTGAACCGCGCGGATGGCCTCTTCCAGCGCAATCCAGTCATCCACCCTGGCCTTGATGAGGAGCAGGTCCTCGGCCTCGTCGCGCAGCACGCCCTGCCAGACATAATGGCTGCGGATCGGCATCACCTGCACGCAGGCGGCGAGCGCGCGAGAGAGCACCGCCTCGATGATCCTCTGCGTGCACGCGCCCTGCGCCGTTGTGAGGACCATGCAAAAGCCGTTGGGAGACTGGGACATGGGTGCTCTCCTCTGTCGCGCGCGCCCCTCTCCCGCCCGCGGGAGAAGGTTGGCGCCCGTTACACCCAGCCCATCAATTCGCGCTTCACCACCGCCTCGAGCACGCGCATGCCGGCGGGTGAATCGTTCAGGCAATCGATGCGCGCGAATTTTTCACCGCCCGCTTCCATGAAATATTCATGGTTCTCGGCGCCGATTTCCTCGATTGTTTCGAGGCAATCGGCCGTGAACCCTGGCGTCACCACTGCGATCTTCTTGATGCCCCTGGCGGGCAGGCCCTTGATGGTCTCATCCGTATAGGGCCGCAGCCATTCGGCGGGTCCGAAGCGCGACTGGAACGTCGTCATCAATTTGTCAGCAGACCAGCCCAGACGCTCGCGCAGCAGGCGCGTCGTTTTCATGCAATGGCAATGGTAGGGGTCGCCCTTGTCGAGATAAGCCTTGGGCACGCCATGATAGGAGGCGAGCACGAGATCGGGCTCGAAATCGAGTTTCGACAGGCTGTCCTGAATCGAATCCGCCAGCGCCTCGATATAAACCGGATCGTCGTGCCAGGGCGGCGCCACGCGCAATATCGGCTGCCAGCGCATGGTCTTCAGCACGTCAAACATCTTGTCGCAGACGGTTGCGGTCGTCGCCGCCGCATAATGGGGATAGAGCGGCACGAGCAGGATGCGCTCGCAGCCTTGGCTTTGCAAAGCCTCGACGCGCGAGGCAATGGAGGGATTGCCGTAGCGCATCGCCCAGTCGACGACGAGGCGCGACGGGTCACCGCCCACCCCGCCCTGCTGCACGAAGGCGGCGAGCTTCTCGGCCTGCGCGCGCGTGATGGTGCGCAGCGGGCCCTCATTGCGCTCCTTGTTCCAGATCGTGTCGTAATCCTTGCCCTTGCGGCCCGGCCGCACGCTCAGGATGATGAGGTTGAGCACTGGCCACCAGATCGCGCGCGGCACTTCGATGACGCGGCGGTCGGACAGAAATTCCTTCAGGTAGCGCCGCATCGACCAGTAATCAGTCGCATCGGGCGTGCCGAGATTGACAA
The DNA here is from genome assembly GCA_903916165.1 of uncultured Hyphomicrobiales bacterium. Lineage (GTDB taxonomy): Bacteria > Pseudomonadota > Alphaproteobacteria > Rhizobiales > Beijerinckiaceae > Terripilifer. Next base: position 3,779 of record CAIWVR010000521.1, read on the forward strand.
TCAGCACGCCGATCCGCCCGAAGGCCGCGGCGGGATGGCCGGGCGGCCAGGACGCCGGCGCGGGCTGGCCGGGGGCCATAAAATCGGGGCTCTTGGGGGTCGCGGTCTGCATGTCGTCTCGCTTCAATGCGGCCAGAGGCGCGCGAAATGATGGACAGGTCCGTGGCCATGGCCGACGTCCAGCCGATCTCCCGCACGCAGCGCCTCGGTCAGATAAGTCTTGGCGGCGCGGATTGCGGCCTCCAGCGCCAGCCCCTGCGCAAGATGCGCGGCAATGGCGGAGGACAGCGTGCAACCTGTACCGTGGGTGTTGCTGGTTGCTACGCGCGGGGCGCTGAATCGGGTCACAACCCCGTCGGCAAAAAGCGCGTCCTCGGCCATTGCGCCCGACAGGTGCCCGCCCTTGACCAGCACGGCGCGCGCGCCCTGCCCGTGCAGCAGGGCGGCGAGACGTTCCAGTCCTTCGACGTCGGTCGCCTCCGGCGCGCCAGCCAGCGTCGCGGCCTCCGGCAGATTGGGGGTGATGAGCGTGGCCAGCGGAAACAGCCGCGCGCGCATGGCGTCGACCACGCCCGGCGCGCCAAGACTGTCGCCACTGGTGGCGACCAGAACCGGATCGAGCACGATATGCGCGGGCTTGTGCCGCGCGAGACAGTCCGCAACTGCGGTCACGATCTCTGGGCTCGCCAGCATGCCGATCTTGACGGCGTCCACGCGCACGTCGGCAAAGATCGCCTCGATCTGCGCGGCAACGAAGGCGGCGGGCGGCACATGCACGCCCGTGACGCCGCGCGTATTCTGCGCGGTGAGCGCGGTGAGCGCCGCCATGCCGTAGCAGCCCAGCGCCGAGAAGGTTTTCAGATCCGCCTGGATGCCGGCGCCCCCTGAAGGGTCCGAACCCGCGATGGAGAGAATGTTGGGGATCATGATCAGCCCTCCGTCGTCATTGCGAGGAGCCGAAGGCGACGTGGCAATCCATCTTTTGGCA
>CAIWVR010000522.1 GCA_903916165.1 uncultured Hyphomicrobiales bacterium
GCCCCCCGCGCGGGTGGCGGACGTGAAGGCGCGCTTCGGCCTGCCGGTGATGAAGGCCATTGGTGTGTCCAGCCGCGACGACCTTGCGGCCGTTGGTCGCTATGTCGGCATCGCCGACCGCCTTCTGTTTGACGCCAAGCCCCCCGCGGGCGCGGACCTGCCGGGCGGCAATGGCCTCGCCTTTGACTGGGACTTGCTGAAGAATCTGCAGCTCGATGCGCCCTTCATGCTGTCGGGCGGGCTCGACGCCCGCAATGTGGTGGAGGCTGCGCGGCGCACCGGAGCCGGGGCTGTCGACGTCTCTTCGGGGGTTGAAAGCGTGCCCGGCCAGAAGGACCCGGCGAGGATTGCCGCCTTCGTGCGCAGACTTCGCAGCGCAGCCGGAGTCGAGACGCTTGGTTCGGACGACGCGACGCGCTAAGACACGCGCGACCGCGAGGAGCCATCCTTTGACCATCGACATTCTGAACACGTCGCCCAATTCATTCCGCACCGGCCCGGACGAGCGCGGGCATTTCGGCACATTCGGCGGCCGCTTTGTCGCCGAGACCCTGATGCCGCTCATTCTGGAGCTGGAGAAGGCCTATGAGGTCGCCAAGGCCGACCCTGCTTTCCACGACGAGCTGGCCTATCTCGCCAAGCATTATGTCGGCCGTCCCAGCCCGCTCTATTACGCGGAGCGGATGACGGAGGAGCTTGGCGGCGCGAAAATCTATTTCAAGCGCGACGAGCTGAACCATACCGGCGCGCACAAGATCAACAATGTGCTCGGCCAGATCCTGCTGGCGCGGCGCATGGGCAAGAAGCGCATCATCGCGGAAACCGGCGCGGGGCAGCATGGCGTCGCCACGGCGACGGCCTGCGCAAAATATGGCCTCGAATGCGTCGTCTACATGGGCACCGTCGACGTCGAGCGCCAGAAGCCCAACGTCTTCCGCATGAAAATGCTCGGTGCCAAGATCGTGCCCGTGCAATCGGGTGCGCGCACGCTCAAGGATGCAATGAACGAGGCATTGCGCGATTGGGTCACCAATGTCGCCGATACTTTCTACTGCATCGGCACGGCGGCGGGGCCGCACCCCTATCCCGCCATGGTGCGCGACTTCCAGTCGATCATCGGCACGGAAGTGCGCTGGCAGATGGCAGAGGCTGAAGGCCGTCTGCCGGATTCGCTGATCGCCTGTATCGGCGGCGGCTCGAATGCCATCGGACTGTTCCACCCGTTCCTCGACGACAAGAGCGTCGAGCTCATCGGCGTGGAGGCTGCCGGTCACGGGCTGGAATTTCCCGAAGGCCACGCCGCCTCGCTGGCGGGCGGCCGCCCCGGCGTCCTGCACGGCACCCGCACCTCTTTGCTGATGAACGATGATGGCCAGATCACCGAAGGCCATTCGATCTCGGCAGGCCTCGACTATCCCGGCATCGGTCCGGAACATGCCTGGCTGCGCGACATCGGCCGCGTGACCTATCTTTCGGCCACCGACAAGGAAGCCCTCGACGCCCTGCAGATGTGCTGCCGACTGGAAGGCATCATCCCGGCGCTCGAGCCCGCGCATGCGCTGGCGCAAGTCGCCAGGATCGCGCCGACGAAGCCCAAGGATCATCTGATGGTCGTCAACGTCTGCGGCCGTGGCGACAAGGACATCTTCACCGTCGCCGAACATCTGGGAGGCATGGAATGACCTCACGCATTGACAGGCGCTTCGCCGCGTGTCGGGCCGAGGGCCGCGCCGCCCTCGTGACTTTCGTCATGGGCGGCGATCCCGATCCGGCGACCTCGCTCGACCTCGTGAAGGCGCTGCCGAAGGCCGGTGCCGACGTGATCGAAATCGGCATGCCCTTCACCGATCCAATGGCCGATGGCCCATCGATCCAGGCGGCGGGCCTGCGCGCGCTGGCTGCGGGCATGTCGCTCAACAAGACGCTCGATCTCGTGCGCGCCTTCCGCAAGGAAGATGACGCAACGCCCATCGTGCTGATGGGCTATTTCAACCCGATCTACGTGCATGGCGTCCCCGCCTTCGTGGTGGAGGCGAAGGAAGCCGGCGTCGACGGCCTCATCGTCGTCGACCTGCCGCCGGAAGAGGATGACGAACTCTGCCTGCCAGCGCTCGACGCGGGGCTCAACTTCATTCGTCTGGCGACGCCGACCACAGACGACAGGCGCCTGCCCAAGGTGCTGACCAACACGTCGGGCTTTCTTTATTACGTGTCGATCAACGGCATCACCGGCGCGGCCACGCCCGATTATTCCAGCGTCGCCCATGCGGTGCAGCGCATCAGGGCAAAGACAGACCTGCCGATCGCGGTCGGCTTTGGTGTCAAAAATGCGCAATCGGCGGCGGAGATCGCCGCCCATGCCGATGGCGTCGTTGTCGGTACGGCGCTTGTAGATGCGCTGAAGACATCTCTCGACGGCACGGGCGGCGTGACCAAAGATACGATCCCCGCCGTGACCAGACTGGTGTCCGAGATCGCCGACGGCGTGCGTAGCGCGCGCAAGATCGCAGCAGAATAGATCCGAGGATTGAGATGAACTGGATTTCCAATGTCGTCCCGCCGAAGATTCGCTCGTTCCTGAAGCGCGAGACGCCCGAAAACCTCTGGGTCAAATGCCCGGATTCCGGTGCGCTCGTCTTCCACAAGGACCTCGAGGCCAATCTCTATGTCGTGCCGGGCTCGGGCTATCACATGCGCTGCCCCGCCACGGCGCGGCTTGAGGGCCTGTTCGATGATGCGATCTATGAGTCGATTGCGACGCCTGAAGTCCCGGTCGATCCGCTGAAATTCCGTGACGTGAAGCGCTACACCGACCGCCTGAAGGAATATCGCGCCAAGACCGGCGAGCAGGACGCCGTGCAGCTCGCCGCCGGCTCCATCGAAGGCACGCCTGCTGTCGTCGCGGTCCAGGATTTCGAATTCATGGGCGGCTCGCTCGGCATGGCCGCAGGCGAGGCCATCATCACCGGCATGGAAGCCGCGATCGCGCGTCACACGCCCTTCATCATCTTCACGGCGTCGGGCGGTGCGCGCATGCAGGAAGGCATGTTCTCGCTGATGCAGATGCCGCGCACCACGGTCGCCGTTCGGCGCCTGCGGGCGGCCAGGCTCCCCTATATTGTCGTGCTCACCAATCCGACGACGGGCGGCGTCACCGCCTCCTATGCCATGCTGGGCGACATTCACATCGCCGAGCCTGGCGCGGTGATCGGCTTTGCCGGCGCGCGCGTGATCGAGCAAACCATCCGCGAGCGCCTGCCGGAAGGTTTCCAGCGCGCCGAATATCTGAAGAGCCATGGCATGGTCGACATGGTCGTGCCGCGCGGCGAGATGCGCGCCACGCTGGCCCGGCTCTGCAAGCTGCTGACCAAGCAGCCGGGCGGCACAGCACCCGCGGGCGGCGAAGCCGAAGCGGCCTGACGGGCGCGCCGTGCCCGAACACGCACCCATGGCGTCATCCGAGGGAATGCTGGAGCGTTTCCTCGGGCTGCATCCGCGCAAGATCGACCTGTCGCTTGGCCGCACCTTCGATCTGCTGGCGAAACTCGGGCATCCGGAGCACCGCCTGCCGCCGGTCATTCACGTGGCCGGCACCAATGGCAAGGGTTCGACCGTCGCGCTGATGCGCGCCATGATCGAGGCGTCGGGACGCACGGCCCATGTCTACACCTCGCCCCATCTGGTGCGCTTTCACGAACGCATCCGCCTCGGTGCGCCAGGGCGCGGACAGCTCGTCAGCGAGGACAGACTGGTCGATGCCTTCAAGCGCTGCGAGAACGCCAATGCCGGTGCGCCGATCACCCTGTTCGAGATCACGACGGTGGCAGCACTGCTGCTTTTCAGTGAACAGCCCGCCGATTACCTGCTGCTCGAAGTGGGCCTCGGCGGGCGCTTCGATTCCACCAATGTCATCGCGACCCCGCTTGCCAGCGTGATCACGCCGGTGTCGTTCGACCATCCGGAATTTCTCGGACGTACCATCGGCGAGATCGCCTCCGCGAAAGCCGGAATCATCAAGCCGGGCGCGCCCGCCTTCATCGGCAAGCAGACGGCCGAGGCGATGCGGGAATTCGAACGCGAGGCGCGGCTGGCTGCAACAACACTGTGCCTGGCGGAGCGCGAATTTACCGCGCGCGAGGAAGGTGGACGCCTCGTCTACGAGGATGCGCAGGGTCTGCTCGACCTGCCGCTGCCACGCCTGCGTGGGCGCCACCAGATCGACAATGCGGCGCTCGCCATCGCCTGCCTCCGCGCGGTCGCGCCGGGAATCGATGCGACCGCGATGGAAAGGGGCCTGAGCCAGGTCGAATGGCCGGCGCGCCTGCAACGCCTGACGCGCGGGGCCCTTGTCGCCCGCGCGCCCAAGGGTGCCGAACTCTGGCTCGACGGCGGACATAATGAAGCGGGCGGTCGCGTGCTCGCCGAGGCCATGGCTGAATTTGAGGCGCAAGCACCGCGTCCGCTCGTGCTGGTCTGCGGGTCGCTCGCCACCAAGGATACGGCCGCCTTCCTGGGTCATTTCTCCGGCCTCGCGCACGAACTGCTGGCGCTGCCGATCCACGGCGATCATGCCGGGCGCAGCGCGCTGGATATCGCCGCGCTGGCGCAAGGCGCGGGCATTCCTGCTGCTGCCTGCGAGACCATCGAACAGGCGCTCGATCTGCTGGTGGCCGGAGACTGGTCGGTCCCACCGCGGATCCTGATCTGCGGCTCGCTCTATCTCGCGGGGGAGATCCTCGCAGCCAATGGCACGCCGCCCGATTGAGCGCCGCGTTTGCGCGCAGGCGGTGATGGCCTAGGATGGCCGTCGAAAAAGCGCATGAGAGCAGCATGAACACGACAAGCCGGCCCCCTCATCCCGGACGTGGCGGCGCGGGGCGCACAGGCCCAAAGGGCCGTGCGCCGGACCCGCGTGCCGAAGCCGAAATCGCCCTGCTCCTCGGTGCCCGCCCGCGCCAGCGCGACCTGCTGATCGAATATCTGCATCGCGTGCAGGACGCCTATGGCCAGATCGCCGCCGGCCATCTCGCAGCACTTGCCGCCGAACTGCGCCTCAGTCTCGCGGAAGCCTATGAGGTTGCCACCTTCTACGCCCATTTCGATGTGGTGAAGGAGGACGATGCGCCCGTCCCGTCGCGCACGATCCGCGTCTGCGACAGCATCGCCTGCCAGCTTGCCGGCGCTGAAAAGCTGATAGCGGCGCTGACGGCCGAACGCCTGCCCGACACGCGCATCCTGCGCGCGCCGTGCATCGGTCAATGCGACTGCGCACCCGCAGCGGTCGTCGGCCAGAACGTGATTGCGCCTGCCACATTCGACGCCCTGCGCGCGACGACATCCATGGAGCCGGGTGAAATCTGCGAGACAGACTACGTCGCCTATCGCGCATCCGGCGGCTACGGGCTCTTCGAGCGCCTGCGTGACGGCGCGACCACGCACGACGACGTGCTCAACATGATCGAGCACTCGGGCCTGCGCGGCATGGGCGGCGCGGGCTTTCCGGCGGCGCGCAAATGGCGGGCCGTGCGCGGCATGGCGGGCGTGACAGCGATGATCGTCAATGCGGACGAGGGCGAGCCCGGCACGTTCAAGGACCGCATCCTGCTGGAGCGCGATCCCCATCGCGTGCTGGAAGGCGCGCTGATCGCCGCGACACTCGTGGGCGCGACCGAGATCCATTTTTACCTGCGTGACGAATATGCCGGCGTGCGCGCGACGCTGACGCGCGAGATCGCA
>CAIWVR010000523.1 GCA_903916165.1 uncultured Hyphomicrobiales bacterium
CCCTCCCCCTTGCGGGGAGGGCGACTCGCTGCGCAGCAGCGAGCGGGGTGGGGGTCGACGTATATGTCCGATGGTCCAAGAGTGGTTTGCGGGCGTCTTGCAAGCGCCTCACGACCCCCACCCCTAGCCCCTCCCCGCAAGGGGGAGGGGAAGCGCGTGTGTCACTTGCAGGATGTTTCGATCCGCGAATTGTTGAACCTGCACAGCAATGACGGCGCGTGTGTTGCCTACGCTTCGCCCAGCGCCGCCAGATAGATTTCCAGGATCTCTTCCTCTTCCCGGCGCTTCTCGGCGTCCATGCGGCGGATCGAGATGATCTTGCGCATGATCTTCACGTCATAGCCGGTGCCCTTGGCCTCCGCATAGACCTCCTTGATGTCGTCGGCGATGGCGCGCTTTTCTTCCTCGAGCCGCTCGATGCGCTCCAGAAACGCGCGCAAATGCCCCGCATCAACCGAATTCGTGCTCATTTCGCGCCTTCATGCTTATGGTGTGGAGGGGCGGCTGCTGGCCGCGCACGTCACGCGATGGATGCGACGCGGGGGGCTTGTCCGTCAAGCCGAAAGGGCGCCAATCCCCGCTTTCCCGTGGCCCGCGCCCCCATTGCCAGGCGGGCGCGGCACCTGTGCAAGCCGTCAGTGTTCGCCCTTGCCCGCGGGCGTGCTGGCGAAGGCGGCCTTTTGCTCTGGCGTCGCCTCGGTCTGGTATTTCGCGCGCCAGTCCTCGAAGGGCATGCCGTAGATCTCTGCGCGCGCCTCGTCCTTGCCGAGCGACAGGCCGCGTTCTTCGGCTGCGTCCTTCATCCAGTTCGACAGGCAATTGCGGCAGAAGCCTGCCAGATTCATCATGTCGATGTTTTGCACATCGGTGCGGTTGCGCAGGTGCGACACGAGCCTGCGAAAGGCGGCGGCCTCGAGTTCGATGCGGGTCTTGTCGTCGAAGGTCATCAGCGTGTCTCCCTGAGCATGGCGAGCGTGGCGGGCGTGGCCGCACGGCTCGGATAATGGCGAATGGCGTGAACATGGGGGGCGGCGAGCCCGTCCGCCAGCACGGGTGCCAGGCGGGCCGCCCATGCGGCCGCGCCCGCCGGCGTGGCGATGAGATCCTGCCGCACCTCGATCAGCAGATGCGCAAAGCCTGGAAGCGTTGCATGGTCGAACATTGTGTCACCGCGCAAGGCCCCATCATAGGGCTCGTTATCACCCACGTTAAGGCCCTGCGCCCGCAGGGACGCCATGAAGGGCGCGGCGAGCCGGTCGTCGCAGTCCCACAGGGCGGCGACGTGCCAGGGGCGTGGCGTCCCGCGCCAGACCGGTGTGAAGGAATGGATCGAGATCAGCGCCGGGATCACGCCGGTGGCACGCATGCGCGCCGTCGTGGCATCGATTTCGGCGCGATAGGGCGTCCAGTAGTGGCGCTTGCGGCGCGCAACCTCTGCCTCGTCGATGTGCGCATTGCCGGGGATGACGGCGCGGTCAGAGATGCGCATCACCAGCGTCGGGTCGTCGCCGCCGCGATTGGGGTCGATCAGCAGGCGCGAATAGGTTGTCAGCAGGGCGGGGGCACAAAGCCGCGCGGCGAGTGCGCGCGTCAGCCAAGCCGCGCCAATGTCATAGGCGATGTGACGGGTGAAATGGTCGGGTGACAGGCCAAGGTCGCCAAGCTCGGGCGGCAGGGCCGCGCTGGCGTGGTCGCACAGAAACAGGGCACCGCTGTCGAGCGCGCCGGGCAGATGTGTGAAAGAGGGAAAGGCACCAGTCTGCGCCAGATCACCGGACATGTCCGCCAGATTAGGCCCCCCGGCGCGTGCGGGTCCAGCCGCTTCGCCCTTTTTTCGGTCGGATTTCTCCGGCAGGCTCCGGCATCGATGCCCGGCAACAGACCTGACAGGATGCCGCAATGATGGTTCAACAGGGTGACTCTATGGGCCGGAATCGATTCGGCCCCTTCAAAGACCCGGACGACATGATTCCTTCGCGATTCTCCCCCAGACTGTTCGTCATGGCCACTCTCGGCCTGTTCGGTTTCTCCGCGCCCGCGCTGGCGGATTTCCGGCTCTGCAACAATGCCACCAGCCGCGTCAGCGTCGCCATCTCCTATACCGACGGGCAGGCATGGGTGACGGAGGGGTGGTGGAACCTCAAGCAGAGTGCTTGCGAGACGCTGCTGCGCGGCCCGCTCGCGGCGCAGTTCTATTATGTCTATGCGATGGATGAGCGCGGCGGCGAATGGAAGGGCAAGGCCTATATGTGCACGCGCGATCGTGAATTCCGCATCGAGGGTCGTGACAATTGCCTCGTTCGCGGCTTCGACAGGACAGGCTTCTTCGAGATCGACACCGGCAAGGATGCGAAAAACTGGACCGTCCAGCTGACCGATTCCAACCAGCCTGCCCAGCGTTGATATTGTCCAGCTGACATGTTCCGAAAGGCTCACTCATGAGAAGGCTGCGTCGCGTCAAGATTCTGGCGACCCTCGGACCCGCCTCGCAGGACCGCGCCGTGGTGAAGCGCCTGCTTGAGGCCGGCGTCGATGTGTTTCGCATCAACATGAGCCATACCAGCCACGAGATGCTGCATGAGCGTGTCGAGACCATTCGCGGGCTCGAGAAGGAATTCGGCCGCGCCATCGGCATTCTCGCCGACCTGCAGGGGCCCAAGCTGCGCGTTGGCACTTTTGCTGAAGGCGGGGTGGATTTGCAGAACGGCGCCAGATTCGTGCTCGACGCCAATCCCGAGCCCGGCGACGTGACACGCGTGCATCTGCCCCATCCGGAAATCCTCGAAGCCCTGCGGCCCGGCCATACGGTGCTGATCGACGACGGCAAGCTGCGCATGCATGTCGTCGAGGCGACGCCTGACCGCGCTATTGTGATCGTTGATGTTGGCGGGCGCGTGTCCAACCGCAAGGGCGTGAGCCTGCCCGACACGGAAATCCCGGTGTCGGCGATGACGCCCAAGGACCGCTCGGATCTTGACGCCGCCCTGCATGAGGGCGTCGACTGGATCGCGGTCTCCTTCGTGCAGCGCGCCGATGACATTGCGGAGGTGAAGAAGATCGTGCGCGGGCGGGCCGCCGTTCTCGCCAAGATCGAGAAGCCGCAGGCCATTGCGCGGCTCGACGAGATCATGGAGATTTCCGACGCGCTCATGGTGGCGCGCGGCGATCTCGGCGTCGAAATGCCAGTCGAGAAAGTGCCCGGGCTGCAGAAGCGGATCACGCGCGTCGCGCGCCGTCTCGGCAAGCCGGTTGTTGTCGCCACGCAGATGCTCGAATCGATGATCACCTCGCCGGTGCCGACGCGCGCGGAGGTCTCTGATGTCGCGACCGCCGTCTTCGAGGGCGCCGATGCCATCATGCTGTCGGCGGAAAGCGCTGCAGGACAATTCCCCGTGGAAGCGGTGACGATGATGAACCGCATCGCCGAAGAGGTCGAGACTGATCCGATCTATCGCTCGGTGATCAATGCGCAGCGCGCGGCGCCCGAGGCCACGGGCGCGGACGCGATTGCGGTTGCGGCACGTGACGTCGCCGAAACGCTCGATCTGAAAGCGATCATCGCCTGGACCTCGTCAGGCTCGACGGCGCTGCGCATTGCGCG
>CAIWVR010000524.1 GCA_903916165.1 uncultured Hyphomicrobiales bacterium
CAGCCTATGAGGGCGGCATCGCCTTCACCATGGACGACATAGACCGGCTGTCGCGCCGCGTGCCCGTGCTCTGCAAGGTCGCACCCGCCGTCGCCGACGTCCATGTCGAGGACGTCCATCGCGCCGGCGGCATCATGTCGATCCTGGGCCAGCTCGACCGCGCGGGCCTCCTGAACACCGACACGCCCACCGTCCATGCCCCGACCATGGCCGATGCGCTCAACCGCTGGGACATCAGCCGCTCGGATGCCGAGAGCGTGCGCTCGTTCTATCGCGCAGCACCTGGCGGCGTGCCGACGCAGACCGCCTTCAGCCAGGATCGTCGCTGGGACGATCTCGACACCGACCGCGCGACCGGCGTCATCCGCGACGCCGCACACGCCTTCTCGAAAGACGGCGGCCTTGCCGTGCTGAAGGGCAACATCGCGCTCGACGGCTGTATCGTGAAGACGGCGGGCGTGGACGAGAGCATCCATATCTTCGCCGGTCCGGCGCGTGTCTTCGAGAGCCAGGACGATGCGGTCGACGCGATCCTGCGCGGCAAGATCAAGGCGGGCGACGTCGTGGTCATCCGCTACGAGGGGCCGCGCGGCGGTCCGGGCATGCAGGAAATGCTCTATCCAACGAGCTATATCAAGTCGAAGGGACTGGGCAAGACTTGCGCGCTCATCACCGACGGGCGCTTCTCGGGCGGCACGTCGGGCCTGTCCATCGGCCATATGTCGCCGGAAGCCGCCGAGGGCGGCGCCATCGGCCTGATCGAGGACGGCGACCGCATCGAGATCGACATCACGACACGCTCGATCTCGCTCGCGATCAGCGACGCGGAGCTGGCCAAGCGCCGCGCTGCCATGGAGGCGCTCGGCAAGAAGGCGTGGAAGCCGAAGAACCGCGTCCGCTCGGTCTCGACCGCGCTGCGCGCCTACGCGGCCCACACCACCAGCGCCGCCCGCGGCGCCGTGCGGGTGGTTCCGGAAGAATAAGGCTCGTCATTGCGAGGAGCGAAGCGACGCGGCAATCCATCTTGGCCTCACGTGGGGCCTCTGGATTGCTTCGCTTCGCTCGCAATGACGGTGAATAAATAACGAAAAACACCAAGGGCGGAGCCGCATGACCATTCGCATTCCCGCCCTCATCAAGCGCAACATGGCGCTGTTTGCCCTGTCGCAGAGTTTCACCGGCGCGGGGATGCAGTTTGTCTACGGGCTCGGGCCCCTGATGATCGTCAGCGTCAGCGGCTCGCCTGATCTTGCGGGCCTCTCGGTGGCGCTGATCGGCCTGTCGCGCTTTCTCGTCTCCTACCCCATCGGCAAGATCACCGACAATTACGGCCGCAAGCGCGGCATCCTGCTGGGGCTGGGGCTGGCGCTGGTCGGCACGCTCGTCGTCGGCTTTGCGCAGGACATGCGTAATTTCTGGCTTTTGATCTTCGGCATCCTCGCCTTCGGCATGGGCATGAACGCCGCCCAGCAGATGCGGGTGGGCGCAACCGACATGGTGCCGCAGCAATTGCGCGGTCAGGCCTTGGGCTATATTGCGCTGGGCACTTTTGCGGGCCTCGTCCTCAGCCCCGCCGTGGTCAATCTCTCCGAGCGGCTGGCGGCGACCAGCGGGTCCGATCCGATGGCCCTGCCCTGGCTGATGCTGCCGGTGCTCATCGTCATCGGCGCGGTGCTCGTGCATTTCGTGCGG
>CAIWVR010000525.1 GCA_903916165.1 uncultured Hyphomicrobiales bacterium
CAGGCCTCGGCGCTCTCGCGCGCCGCGCGCCAGGACGCAAGCTCGACAGGCCCGACGAGACCGGTTTCAGCCACGGCCTCCGCCGCGCCGCGCGCGAGTTCACCCATCAAGTCGCGCTGCGTCTGGTCGAGTTTCCACGGACTGGCCGCGCGCGCGACGCGGTAGCCCTGCGCTTCCAGCGCCTGGACAAGACGGGCGGCGGCGAATGGCCCCGCCGCCGGGCCAAACCCCTTGTCGCGCTGCTGGTGCGCGTGAAACGCTGCCAGGACCGGCGCATCGCTGGCATGGGGCGGCGACCATTGCTCATGGCCGTCATAGGTGAGAATGGCGTAAAGCGGCAGGCGGCGGCGCGCGAGGGCCGCAACGAAATCGTCGATCCAGGGCGCGGAGACGAGATCGAAAAAAGCCGTGGCCGTGACGAGATCGGCATGGCGGTCCAGCACGCTGTCGAAATCGCGCGCGAGGTCCGCCTGTTCGAGCCGCAGCGTGATGTCGTGCCCCGCCTTTTGCAGGCGCATGTCGGGCCCCTCCGTCTCGGCGCGCTCGGCCCAGCCGACCAGGCGGCCGCGCGCGGCATCGAGCAGGTTGCGATCCCAATCGATCAGCCGCCAGATCTGGCGGGCCGGCAAATGCGCCGCCATGGCGCGCAGGTTCGAGCCTGTGCCGCAGCCCAGATCCGCCAGCGTGATCGCGGCGCGTCCCGAGAAATACGCAAAGACGTCGTCTGCAATGGCTGCCGCGCGAGCGGCGTGATCGGCGGGTTCGCGCAGCGCGAGCCAGTCGGGAGAAAAGCCGGTCATGCGCCTGTTCCTTCTGCCACGCGGGCGAGAACGCCAGCAACGATGCACGCCGTAACATCCCAGGACGGGAGCGCCTGTCCAGCCGCGAAGGCGGCGTCCGACAGGCGCGCGCGCAGCGCCTTGTCGGAGATCAGGCGAGCCAGCGCGTCCGCCAGGGCGACCGGATCGCCCGGCGCCACTTTCAGGGCCGCACCATCGGGAACGGTTTGCGCGGCGGCACCACCCGTCGTCGCCACGACGGGCAAGCCGCGCGCCATCGCCTCGCCCAGCACCATGCCATAACCTTCATAGAGCGACGGCATGACGAAGACATCCGCAGATTCATAGAACGCATCGAGGCCTGCATCGTCCACCTCGCCCGCCAGAACGATGCATGAAGACAGGCCTTGCGTCACGATCTGCCGCGCCAGAGCTTGCGCGTGCTCAGGCGCGCGCTCCAGCGACCCCACGATGGTGAGCCGCCAGTCGAGAGCCGCGAGCCCGGCGAGCGCCGTGACGAGCACGTCATGACCTTTTCGCGGCGTCACGGACCCCACCGCCAATATGTGCAGCCCGCCACCGGACCCGCGCGCGCGACGTGCCGGCGCGACGCCGGGAACGGCGACCGTGATGCGCGCGTCGCCGACGCCGTAGTCGGCGATGAGAAGGTCTTTCGTCGTCGGACTCGTCACGATGACATGGGCCGCATGCGAAAGCGCCACGCGCTCGCTTGCGGCGAGCCGGCGCGCGTCGCCCGGCGAGAGCCCCGTCTCAAGCGCCAGCGGGTGATGCACCAGCGCCACCGTCCGGCGCGGCAGGACGGCCAGCAGGTCTGGCGTGAAGGCACCGAAGGCGAGGCCGTCAATCAGCAGCATGTCGTCAGGGGCAAGCGCGCACAAAAGCCGTCCAGTCTCGCGCAGGTCGTCCGGTGAAGGCGCCGGAAAGCCTTGCGGCAGAGCCAGATGTTCGATGGGCATGCCGAACGCCGGCGCCCGTGCGATGATCTCGCGATCATAGCCATAGCCGCCGGTGAGTGCCGCGAGATCGCCAGGAATGGCGAAAGGCGCGCGCATGCGCGTCAGGCCACCGCCCCTTCATACCAGGCACGCGCCACATGCGATTCATGCAGCGTCACGCGGATCTTGGCGATGCCCTCGCCCCCCGGCCCAAGCTCGCCCTTGCGCGCTGCAGCCGCCATTTCGTCAAAAATATATTTGGAGAGAAATTCCGTCGTCGTCTGGCGTCCGGCGAATTTCGGCAGCGCGTCGAGATTCTGGTAGTTGATCGGCCCCAGTGTCGCCTTCAGGGCGTCATGGGCGCGGCCGATGTCGACCACGACTTCATGCTCGTTCAGCGTCTCGCGAAAGAAGGCGACATCGACGATGAACGTCGCGCCATGCATGTTTTGCGCAGGGCCAAAGAACTCGCCCTTGAACGAATGGGCGATCATGATGTGCTCGCGCACCTCGAGTGCATACATGGAAAAAACCTCGCTTCAGTACCGCACGACGGTCGCCAGCGCGGGCGCGTCGGGATTGAAAATATCGAACAGCGCGTGCGGCAGCGCGTCGAAGGTGACTTCGGTCGTGATCAGCCTGTCGATCACATCATCCAGCAACAGATCAAGCGCCTTGCGGAGACGGCGCGCATAGGTCCAGCGCGGACGACGCGACGGTGCCACCTGCCCCACCTGCGACGAGATGAGTTTCAGCCTCTTGCTGTGAAAGGCCCCGCCCAGCGGCACCGACACGAACTTGTCGCCATACCAGCTCAGTTCGACGATCGTCGCCTCCGAGCCCGCAGCACCCAGCGCCGTGACGAGGCCATCTTCCTGCGCGCTGGCGTGGAACACCACATCGGCATCGCCCGCGACAGCACCGGGCGTGCGAAACTCCGCGCCCAGCGCCTTGACGAGCGGCGCGCGCGCAGTCTCGACATCGACGACCACCACATCGGCGCCCGGCAGGCGCACGGCAAGAAAGGCGACGAGCAGGCCGATCAGGCCTGCACCCACGATCACAATCCTGTCACCGGGCCCGGCTCCAGAATCCCACAAGGCATTCAGCGCGGTTTCCATATTGGCGGCGAGCGCCGCGCGGCGCAGGGGCAGGCCATCGGGAAGCGCCACGAGTCGGTCCACCGGCACGACAAAGCGCGTCTGGTGCGGGTGCAGCGCAAACACTGGCACGCCGAGCCAGTCTTTCGGACCCTGCTCGACGATGCCGACGGCGCAATAGCCGTATTTCACGGGATATGGAAACTCGCCCTCTTGGAAGGGGGCTTTCATCCGCTCGAATTCCGACAGCGGCACGCGGCCGTCATAGACCAGCCGCTCGGTGCCGCGCGAAATGCCCGACCAAAGCGTGAGCACCAGCGCCTCGCCCGGGCCAGGCTCGGGCACATGGGCAGGCCTCAGCTCCGCGCGCGCCTTGCCGGTGTACCAGAGCGCCCGATTGCCGGGGCGCGTCTCCGTATGTGTGTTTTTCGTCTCGACCACCATGCGCACACCCTCTAATGTCCCGCCCGGCTTAGCAACCGATTTTGGCGGCGCATCCTGCTGTCCTAACCGCTTCATGAGAAGACTTGATGTCGCTTGTTTCGAGCGTTGAAACGCTGACGCCCGCCGGCCTGCAATCGGCCGCCGCCCTGCGCGGCAGACGCCTCGCCGCCGCGGCGCTCAATCTGGCAACTTATCTGGGCCTTCTGGCCTGGCTGGCGTCAATTTTGGGCGACCAGGGCTGGAGCCTCGTCGACGGGGCGATGTTCACCTGCTTCGCTATCGCGGCACCCTGGAGCGTGCTGGGCGTCTGGAACGCGCTGCTCGGCCTTTGGCTGCTGCATGGACGCCGGGACGCGCGCACCCGGGTCGTGCCCTATGCCGAGGCGGGCGACAGCGACGCACCGCTTACGCAGCGCACCGCCATCATCATGACCGTGCGCAACGAGGATCCAGCCCGCGCCCTGGCCCGGCTCGAGACGATGATGCTGTCGCTGGCACAGGCGGGCGACGAGTCCTGTTTCTCCTATTTCATCCTGAGCGACACTGATGATGCGGCGATTGCTGCCATCGAAGAGCGCAGCTTCGAGGCCCTGCGCGCCCGCCATGACTATGCGGCGACGCGGCTTCATTATCGTCGCCGCACCAGCAATGAG
>CAIWVR010000526.1 GCA_903916165.1 uncultured Hyphomicrobiales bacterium
CAGGCCTCGGAAATGTTCGATCTGGTGATCATTGACGGCCCGCCGGTCATGGGCCTCGCCGATGCGCCGGTGATCAGCAGCCAGGTTGACGGTGTCCTGTTCGTGGTCGAATCGGGCAAGACGCGGCGCACGATGGTGAGCGACGCCCTGCGCCGTCTGGGCTTCGCGCGTGCCCGCCTGATCGGCTGCATGCTGAACAAATTTGACGCCAAATCTGCCGGCTATGGTTACGGCTATGGCTATGGAAACGGCTATGGCTATTCCTACGGGCAGGAGCTCTATGGCTATGGCAAGACCAAGGCCCTGCCGAGGGGCAAGGTCAATGGCTAAGCCTGCGGTCTTTGCGGCGCTGGCGCTCGGCACAGCACCGCAACTGGCACCGGTCATGCGTCGTCAGGCGCTGCCCGATGGCATGGGCGATCTCCTGTGCGTCTTTGCCCGCCGCGAGGAGGTGATTGTCGCGATGATGGCCGAGCTCGAAATGGACGACCGGATGATGCTCACCGATTGCGTGGACAATTTCATTCAGAAGGTGGTCCTGCATCCAGACGGGGCGCCGCACCGGATGCTGGCGGGCACGGCATCCTCGTCGCGGGCCGAGCTCCGGGGGCATCTGAAATTGCTTCTCGACGGCCTGCATCCCGACAAGACGGGCGGCTCCTGGAAGGCGGCCTATGCGCCGCGCGTCATTGCCGCCTGGCGGGAGGTCTCTCAGGGGCGCGGCCTCGTCCCGGCGGCGCGTCCTGCCGGGGGGCATCGCACCCGCGAGCAATTGGCGTGGATCGCCCAACCCCTGTTCCAGGGAGACCGCATCAGCGCGCGGCGGCGGATCGGCTGGACGCTTGCGGCCGTCCTGGTGGGGGCTCTGGTCTTGCCGTGGCGCGCCCTTGAGCGCGCCTTGTTCGAAGTTGCCACGCGGATGGCGCCGTGACCCTCGAGGCGCGGGGGCGCCGCCACCGCCACCGCGACCGGGTCGCCACGCCCGTGCGCTGG
Organism: uncultured Hyphomicrobiales bacterium; assembly: GCA_903916165.1. Lineage (GTDB taxonomy): Bacteria > Pseudomonadota > Alphaproteobacteria > Rhizobiales > Beijerinckiaceae > Terripilifer. The sequence goes on from CAIWVR010000526.1 coordinate 994, forward strand.
CTGATGTTGGCGATCTGCCTCCTGCTGGGCGGGCGCCTGCTGGCGGATGGCGTGGCTGATCACCTGGCGGGGTCCAATCCGGGCCTGGCTCTGGCCCTGGCACCCTGGCACGTGCCCGCGCGCGTCGCGCAGGTCCGGATGGATCTGCGCCGCGACGCGCCCGCAGTGCCTGAAATTATTGCCGAGGTGGGGGCCATCTTGCGGGCAGACCCGCTCGCCCCGTCGGCTTACGCCCTTCTGGCGCAGGCGCGGGAGGCGCAGGGACACCGGGAGGCGGCCCTGACGGCCTGGGGGTGGGCGGCGCGGGTCTGGCTGCGTGACATCGTCGCGCAGGCGGTGATGCTGGACCATGCTCTCGTGTCGGGCGAGGTCGGGCCGGCGCTCGATCGTCTCGACATTCTTCTGCGGGGCGACCCGTCGACCGGCTTCTGGCTACTGCGGCGTCTGACCCCGCTTTTGTCCGAGGGGCGCTTTCTGGACGCCCTGACCCGTCGCCTTGAGGCGTCTCCGCCCTGGCGGAGCGTCGCCCTGCGCCAATTGGCGCAGAATGCGCCGGCCCTTGATCCGGTGATGGCGCTTTATCGGCGCCTGCAGGGTGGCAGCGCGCCGCCCGGCGAGGAGGAATTGCGGCCCCTGCTGGCGCGCATGGTCGCGGAGGGGCGCTATGAGGAGGCCTATCTGTCCTGGCTCGAGAGCGGCCCGCGCGACCAGCGCCCGCCCGGTGAGTGGCTCTATAATGCGCAATTTCTGGCGGCCGTCTCAAACATGCCCTTTGACTGGACGTTCGAGCCCAATCCGGGTGCCTTGATGCAGGTCGACCGGTCGGGCCCGCGGCGGCGCCTGAGCGTGGATTTTTTTGGGTCGCGCAATGCCTTTGCGAATGTCTCGCAATGGCTCCTGCTGCCGCCGGGCACCTATGTCCTGTCGGGGCTGGAGATGGCGCAGGGCCTGGTGAGCGACCGTGGCGTGCGCTGGCGGGTGGCCTGCGCGGGCGATCTGGCGGGGGAATTGGCGGTCACGCCATCGCTCTCGGGCACGGTCGACTGGCGGCCCTTTTCGGTGTCCTTCGTGGTCGGGCCGGCCTGCCGCGCCCAGCGCCTGGTGCTGGAGGTTCCCGCGCGTGTCGTGCTGGAGCGGGTGATCAGCGGCCGGGCCGCCTTCGGGCAATTATCGCTCAGGGCCCTGGCCCCGCCGCCCGGAAAGCCTTGACCATGAACGGGTCTGCCCCTAGGATCCTGGTTCATCTTTCGCGTAAATAGTCCCGATATCTATGCAAGGGCAACCTCTTGTGGTTGATCTGTGCGGGGGTTGTGGCGGGGCGGTTGCCGTGTTTGTGACGCGCCCCGGGTGTGGGGCGGCTGGGCCACAGGCCGGGCGACTGAAAATTTTGGCAGGAGGCGGGGCGTCATGGGCAAGATTTACGGGTTGCTGGGTGTGTTGGTGGCGATGTCGGGCCCTGCCTTCGCGCAGTCGCCGGTCTGCGAGCGGATGGAGGGTGCCGTCTGCGGCCCCGCCAAGGCTGCGTGGCTGGGCAAGACGCTGGGCGATGTGACGGTGCTGGCGCGCTCGGCCGCCAAGGCCATGGCTGTGGGTGCCGACAGTGTCGGTGTCGCCCTGGCGGAGGGTGACCGGGTCGTGGCGCGCGGCGGGTCGTCCGTGATCGATCTGGGCCCGGGCTGTCTGGTGTCCGTGCCGGCAAGGTCGTCGGCGCAGGTCTACAGGCTGGATGCGGCGCGTATCTGCGTGTCGGTCACCAATCTGGCACCAGCTCGCATGGCGGAAGCCGATGGTGGCCAGTCTGGTGGCGGCGAAGCTGCGCTGGCGGCAGCGTCCTCTTCGGCAGCCCCCGCTGCGGC
>CAIWVR010000527.1 GCA_903916165.1 uncultured Hyphomicrobiales bacterium
CGCACGCCGCTCGTGCAGCTGGCCCGCGTCCGCTACCGCGCCCGCGTCGGACATCTGGTCGAGCATGAATGCGTCGACCTGTTCGTCGGCCTGCTGGACGAGGCACCGCGGTTCAATCCCAAGGAAGTGGCGCAGGTGGCCTGGCTCTCGCCCGGCGATCCGGAAGCCCATGATCCGCTGACGCCATGGTCGGCGCTTTACGTGAAGCTCTTCGGCTTCGACGTGCCGCGCCGCCGCGCGCTGCGACTCGACGGGGGAGCCGTGCAGGATGGCGGGCCTGTCTTCCAGCTCTGAGCGCGCCTCCACCCTTGGTCCGGCTTGACCTTCTGCCTGCCGAAAGGTGTAGCTCTCAGCGACCAGTCGAGACCGGAGCAGACGCCCATGACCGCCGACAATGCGCATCAGCCCAGCGCCACCTGCTGCGGGGGGCATCCGGCCCTGGCGACACCCAAGGACGCTGCCGCCAAGAATGGCCGGGCGCGCGACCCGATCTGCGGCATGAGCGTCGATATCGCAACCGCCAAGCACAAGGCCCATTGCGCCGATCTCGACTTCTACTTCTGCAGCGCGGGCTGCCGGACCCGCTTCCAGGCCGACCCCGCCCATTATCTCGACATCCGAAAGAAAGACCCGGTGTGCGGGATGGAAGTCGCGGCCGCGACCACGCCGCATTACGTCGCCCTTGAAAAACAGGGCTATTTCTTCTGCTCGGCGGGATGTCAGGCCAAATTCGAGGCCGACACGCCCCGCTACACCGGTGCCCGTCCGGCAGCCCCGGCCGCGCCTGTGGCCGACGGCGCAATCTTCACCTGTCCGATGCACCCCGAAATCCGCCAGCTCGGCCCCGGCTCCTGCCCGATCTGCGGCATGGCGCTCGACCCCGAGACGCCCACCGCCGACGCGGGCCCGAATGCCGAATATGTCGACATGCTGAAGCGGCTGTTCATTGCGGTTCCCCTCGCCCTGCCCGTCGTCATCCTGGAAATGGGCGGCCATTTCGGCGTCATGGACTGGCTGCCTGCGCACGTCTCGGCCCTGCTGCAACTGGCCTTTGCGGCACCCGTCGTGTTCTGGACCGGCTGGCCATTTTTCGAGCGCGGCTGGCAGTCTTTGCGCACACGCAACCTCAATATGTTCACACTGATCGCCATGGGAACCGGCGTCGCCTTCCTCTACAGCCTCGTGGCGACCTTCGCGCCCGGCCTGTTTCCAGAGGCGTTTCGTCACCACGACGGCTCCGTGCCAATCTATTTCGAGGCGGCGGCCGTGATCATCGTTCTGGTCATTGTCGGGCAGGTGCTCGAATTGCGCGCGCGCGAGCAGACCGGCGGCGCGATCCGCGCCTTGCTCGACCTCACACCGACGACCGCACGCCGCCTGCACGCCGATGGCGGCGAGGAAGTCATCGGCCTCGATCTCGTGCATGTCGGCGATGAATTGCGCGTGCGTCCCGGCGACAAGATCCCGGTCGACGGGCTCGTGCTGTCAGGCCGCAGCGCAGTGGATGAATCTTTGGTGACCGGCGAGAGCATGCCCGTCACCAAGGACACCGGCGACAGGTTGATCGGTGGCGCCATCAACGGCAGCGGCGCACTCATCATGCGGGCCGAAAAGATCGGCGCCGACACCATGCTCGCGCAGATCGTGCAGATGGTCGCGCAGGCGCAGCGCAGCCGCGCGCCGATCCAGCGCCTCACCGACCGCGTGGCCGCCTGGTTCGTGCCGCTGGTTCTGGCTGTCGCGGTTCTCGCCTTCGCCGCCTGGGCCATGTTCGGCCCCGAGCCACGCCTGACCTTCGGCCTCGTGGCGGCCGTGTCCGTGCTCATCATCGCCTGCCCCTGCGCGCTGGGCCTCGCCACGCCCATGTCGATCATGGTCGGCGTGGGGCGCGGCGCGCTGGCGGGCGTCCTCATCCGCGATGCAGAAGCTCTGGAGCGGCTGGAGCGCGTCGACACGCTGGTGCTCGACAAGACCGGCACACTGACCGAGGGCAAGCCGCGCGTCACTGCCATTGTCGCGGCAAATGGCTTCACGGAAGACGACATCCTGCGGCTCGCCGCCAGCCTCGAGGTGCCAAGCGAACATCCGCTGGGCGCGGCGATTGTCCGCGAAGCCGCCACGCGCGGGATCGTGACCGCTGCCGTGATCAATTTCGACCAGCCCGCCGGACGCGGCGCGCAGGGCGTCGTCGACGGGCGCGCGCTCGCCATCGGCAATGCCGCCTTCCTCGCCGGTCTGGGCGCGGACACCGGTGCCCTGGCAGATAGGGCCGAGCGCCTGCGCATGGAGGGCGCGACCGCCGTCTTCCTCGCGGTCGATGGCGTGGCCTGCGGCGTGCTCGCCATTGCCGATCCGGTCAAGGAAACGACGATGGACGCGCTGAGCGCCTTGCGCGCCGCGGGTCTTCGCATCGTGATGCTGACCGGCGACAATCGCACCACGGCCGAGGCGGTCGCGACGCGTCTGGGCATTACCGAGATCGAGGCTGATGTGCTGCCCGACGCCAAGCGCGACGTGATCGCGCGGCTGCGTGCACAGGGCCGTGTCGTCGCCATGGCGGGCGATGGCGTCAACGA
>CAIWVR010000528.1 GCA_903916165.1 uncultured Hyphomicrobiales bacterium
CTCGCGCAGATGTTGCGCGACATGGGTGAGGTGCCGGCCTTTCTGTCGCGCGGCTATGGCGGCACGCTCTCCGGACCCGAACCGCTGCAGGTCGATCCCTCCCTGCATGAAGCCGCCGATGTCGGCGACGAACCGCTGCTGCTCGCCCGCCATGGGCCGGCCTTCATCTGCACGGATCGCGTCGCGGGGGCCGAAGCTGCCGCGCGCGCGGGCGCCAGCGTCGTGGTGATGGACGACGGTCTGCAAAACCCCTCGCTGCACAAGAACCTGGCACTCGCCATCGTCGATGGTGCGACGGGCCTCGGCAACGGCCTGTGCCTGCCCGCAGGCCCGTTGCGTGCGCCCATGAGCGCCCAATGGTCGAAGACCGACGCGGTCGTGATCGTCGGGGAGGGCCTCGCGGGCGCGCGTGTCGCCGAGATGGCCAGGGCCAGGGGACGCGCCGCGTTTCGCGCGAGGCTCGCGCCGGTCGACGGCGCGCGCCTGAGTGGACGGCGCATCTATGCTTTCGCGGGCATTGGCCGACCAGAAAAGTTCTTCGACACGCTGCGCAGCTGCGGTGCAGAACTCGTCGGCACACGTGCCTTTGACGATCATCAGGCTTTCGCGCCCGAAGACCTGAAACGGCTTGCCGCCGATGCCAAGGCGGCGGGTGCCGACTGTGTCGTGACGACAGAAAAGGACGCAGCGAGGATCGCGCCCGGAACCCTGCCGGGGCTGGACGTGCTCAGGGTTGACATGACTTTCGCGGACGAACCGGCCCTGCGCGCCCTGCTCAGGGGGTTGAGGCGCGGATGATGCCAAGCTGCTTCAGCTTGGCCTCCGGGGAACTATAGGCTTCCTGACGATCGACATCCCAATAGCGCAGATCGTCCATCGCGATTGGTTCGCCGGTCACGGCGCAACGAACAAAGGAGCCAGGCCGGAGCACGCGCAAGTCGCCGTCAAGGAACTCGACATGAGCTTCACCAGCCGGCAGGGGACGTCGTTCGAAACGGTTCATGGGCCTGTCGCCTGCTCCCTCATCTGGCACCTCATCTTCATAGTGCTTACCCCGGAAGCGCTTTTAGCGCCATGCAAAAAGCCGTCAGGACAGTCCTGGCTCCGTCACCCGCGCGGGTTCCTCGCTGGCCTCGGGGCGCGGCGTCGAACCCGTCGGCACGCGCACCACCGTCACCGTGCACGGTGCCTCGGCCACCACCTGCGAGGACACGCTGCCCAGATAACGGCGCAGGTTCGAACTCGCCCGCGCGCCGATCAGGATCTGGTCCACATTGTTGCTCTTGGCGAAGTCGATCAGCGCCGCGGCCGGATCCGGGCTTTCGAGCACATGGAAGGTCACCGTGCCTGTCGAAAGGCCAAGCGGACGGGCCCATTCCTTCAGCTCGATCAGCCGCGTGACATGGATGTTGCGGCCCTCCGCATCGCGCGAATAGTTCAGGCCGACGCGATTGAGCTTGAGCACGTTGATACAGGCGAGCCGCGCGCCGGGCACGAAATGCAGCACGCGGGCCGCCTCCCTGCGCAGGGCCTTGGCCAGCGGCTCCATGCCCTCGCTGAGATCGACGGCAGCCAGCACGATCGGTGCGGCCTGGATCGGCACCTCCGTCACCGCCCGGGGCTGCTCGACATCGGTCGCCGCCGAGCGGAAGCGCCGCTTCATGGTGGTGAGGAAGCCTGCGCGTTCCAGGCGCTGGGCGCGGTCGGTCAGGCATACCTCGTCGGGATGCTGGAGATCGAACAGCAATTGCGCCGCCGTGGGGTAGCGCTTGGCCGGATCGGGCTCGAGACAGCGCAGGATGATTTCCTGCAGCCAAGGCGGGACGTCGGGATTGAGCTGGCGCGGCGGCACGGGATCGCGCCACAGCCGCGCGCGCAGCGCCCGGTTGAAGTGCGGAAGGCCCCACGGCCTGACCTTGGTGGCGAAATGATAGAGCAGCACGCCCAGCGAAAAAATATCGGAGCGCGGGTCGGTGCGGTTGCGCAGCACCTGTTCGGGCGAAATATAGGGCCCGGTGCCCATCGGCACGTGGAATTCTTCCTCCAGCAAATCCGGCAACAGCAGATGCCGCGACAGGCCGAAATCGATCAGCGCCGCCTCGCCGCTGTCGCGGATCATGATGTTCGATGGCTTGATGTCGAGATGCAGCACATTCTGGCGGTGCAGGTCGACCAGCGCGGCGGCGACCTTGGCGCCGATCTGCGCGACGCGCGCGGGCACCAGCGGTGTCTCGTCGAGCAGCGTCAGCAGGTTCAGGCCCTGGACATATTCCATCACAATATAGGGCTGCTGCGCGAAATCCTTCACCGCAATGCATCTGGGCACATGCACGCCGCACAGGCGCGGCAGGATCATCATCTCCATCTCGAAACCGACAATGGTCGTCGCATCCTCGCCGTCGAGAATGGTGGGCACTTTCATCACGATCGGCATGTCGATGCCGGCCTTGGTGACACGCCACAGAGACGCCATGCCGC
>CAIWVR010000529.1 GCA_903916165.1 uncultured Hyphomicrobiales bacterium
CAGCTACGCCTGTTAAAAACACTGAAATTTTGCGGCGATTTCGTGACTTGCGATTCATCCTAAACGCTCTTTTAACCGCTGGCGTGATCTATGGCTGATACCGGCAATGCTTCAGCGTGGGTTACGCGTTATGAGTCAGTTTCATCGTTTTGGCCTAGCACGTGGCGTTTCCCGTCTGGTTTTTGCGGGACTCGCATCAGCTCTCCTGGCAGGGTGTTCGTCTGACTCCAGCCGTTTTGCCGAACTTGGGGCCGCTTCGCCCTTTCAATCTTCGGCCCGCCTCGATCAGGAGCCGTCCTATGGCGGCGCGCAGCAGATGGTCAGCAGGGCGCCGATGTCAGGGGTCCAGTCGTCACCTTTGTCTGCACCCGTCGAATCCGCGCCCCTTTCCGCTCCGGTTTACGCGCCGGTCCGGGCGGCAAAAGGCAATGTGGCACCCTTGAGCCAGCCGCATGTCATCGTCGGTGTTCCCGCCCGGGCACCAGCCGAGCCGGTGCGGGCCGCACGCGCGCCTGCCAATGCGCCCAATCTCGCGGCGGCGCGTTCCGTTATCGCCCAGCAGCCGACGCAGGCAGCACCTGTGGTCAAGCCGCCCGTGACCACGGTCGCCAAGGCCGAGCCCGCCAAGCCCGTGGTCGTCGCGGAAGCGCCGGTCTCCAAGCCGGTGCAAGTCGCCTCGCGCGAGCAGACCAACACCAAGTCCGACGCGGCGCCGACATCGACGGCGGTGGCGTCCGAAGACGGTTCGCCGGAATTCCGGTGGCCTGTGCGCGGTCGCATCATCCAGGGTTTCAAGACGGGCAAGAGCGAAGGCATCAGCATTGCGGTGCCGGAAGGCACGGCCGTGAAGGCGGCGGAAGGCGGCACGGTCGCCTATGCCGGCAGCGAGCTGAAGAACTACGGCAATCTCGTGCTGATCCGGCATCCCAACGGCTTTGTCTCGGCCTATGCCCACAATGGCGAGCTGATGGTCAAGCGCGGCGATACGGTGAAGCGCGGCCAGGTCGTCGCCAAGTCCGGCCAGTCGGGTGACGTGTCCTCGCCGCAGCTCGAATTCCAGCTGCGCAAGGGCTCGACGCCGGTCGATCCGATGCAATATCTCGCTGGTCTTTGATCCAGAAATCTCGCCGGTTTCCGCGAGACACGAAAACCGGCGCAGCCGATGGCGGGTCCCAAGCGAGGCCCGCCATCACTTCTTCTCATGCGGGCGCTCCGCACCCGTCATTGCGAGCGGAGCGAAGCAATCCAGACACGCGTGCTTCTCGTGTGTGCGCAATGCAGGCAACAACAGCCTTCGCCCCACGCGGGGCCTCTGGATTGCTATGCTGCGCGCGCAATGACGGCTCAAAGAGCCGGGTTCGTCTTTACCCCAATTGCTGTCCGAGCTTGCCTGCCAGATCCTGAATATATTGCCAGGCCGTGCGGCCCGAACGTGCCCCGCGTATCGCCGCCCATTCGATGGCGCCGGCGCGCAGCTCTTCGCGTGACGCCCTGAGCGCGAAATGGTCGGCGTAGCCAAACACCATGGACAGATATTCGTCCTGGCTGCAGCGGTGAAAACCGAGCCAGAGGCCAAAGCGATCGGAGAGCGAGACTTTCTCCTCCACCGCCTCGCCGGGATTGATGGCGGTCGAGCGTTCATTCTCCATCATGTCGCGCGGCAGCAGGTGGCGGCGGTTCGATGTGGCGTAGAAGATCACATTGTCGGGCCGTCCCTCGATGCCGCCTTCCAGTGCGGCCTTCAGCGACTTGTAGCTTGTATCGTCTGAATCGAAGGAGAGATCATCGCAGAACACGATGAACCGGCCGGGCGCATCGCGCAGGATGCCCATCAGGATGGGCAGGCTGCTGATGTCCTCGCGATGGATCTCGACCAGTTTGAGTGCGCCGTGACCGGCATTGACGGCGGCATGTACGGCTTTCACGAGCGACGACTTGCCCATGCCGCGCGCCCCCCAGAGCAGGGCATTGTTGGCGGGCAGCCCGCGCGCGAAACGTTGCGTGTTCTCGGCCAGCTGGTCGCGCACGAGATCGATGCCGCGCAGCAGGTCAAGGGCGACGCGGTTGACCTTCGGCACCGGCGTCAGCGCCGAATCCTCCGCGTGCCAGACGAAAGCCTCGGCAGCACCGAGGTGCGGCCGGGCGGCGCGGGGCGGTGCCAGCCGGTCGAGCGCGTCGGCAATGCGGGCGAGAAGCGAATCTGTGGTCTCGGACATGGTCGCATTTCACTGAAGTGAGAGGGTCCCGGCGCTTTAGCCCATCGTGGCGGGGGGAGAAAGGGCGTCTGAACGCTCACGAGGCCGTCAGGCCACGGCGCGGCCATTGCTTTCGCGAGACCGGGCGGTATAGTCCCGGCGAATTCCGGGCGGATTGCCGCCTCTTTCGCCAACTGCCTGACGGGTCTCCCATGAATTTCCTGATCACCCCAGCCTATGCCCAAGCCGCCGGAATTCCGGCGGGGACTGATTTCGTGATGCAGATGGCACCTTTCGCCATCATTCTGGTGATCATGTACTTTCTCATTCTGCGTCCCCAGCAGAAGCGGGCCAAGGCGCATGCGGACATGATCGCCAATGTTCGCCGCGGTGATACGGTGATCACCGCCGGTGGTCTTGTGGCCAAGGTCGTCAAGGTGACCGACGATCCGGAGATCGAAGTGGAAATCGCGCCCAATGTGCGCGTGCGCGTGATCCGCGGCATGATCACCGATGTCCGCAGCAAGGGCGAACCCGTCAAGGATTGACGGTTTCCACCAGTCCGATTGACGCCGATAGACGCGGCCGGGGCCCAATCCCGCCGCACGAGGATCAACAAGAATGCTCCGTTTTCCCCCCTGGAAGGTCGCGTCAATTTTCGTCATGACGCTGGTCAGCTTTCTGTTGATCGTGCCGAGCCTGCTCTCGCCCGAGACACGCAGCGCGTTGCAAAAGTCGTTGCCAAGCTGGGTTCCAGCGCAGGCCATCGTGCTCGGTCTTGACCTCCAGGGCGGCGCGCATCTGCTGCTTGAGGTCGATTCAGCCGACGTCACCCGCAGCCAGGTCAATAATCTGCGCGATGACGTGCGCCGCACCTTGCGCGAGGAAAATATCCGCATCACCGGCGGCATCGGCGCGCAGGGACGCACCGTGCAGGTTCGCGTGCCGGACGCCGGCGACCGTGGCAAACTGCTGCCGAAGCTGCGTACGCTCGCCAATGGCGGAGCCGCCTCGTCGCTTGGCGTGACCACCGCGCCCGTCTATCAAATTGTCGAACAGACCGACGGGCTGATCCTGATCTCCGTAACCGATTCCGGCGTCAATGATCGCGTCCGCCGCGCCGTCGACCAGACCATTGAAGTGCTGCGCCGCCGCGTCGACGCGCTGGGCACGACAGAGCCCAACATCCAGCGCCAGGGTGCTGACCGTGTGCTGGTGCAGGTGCCTGGCCTGCAGGACACCAATCGGTTGAAGGAAATTCTGGGGACCACGGCGAAGCTCGAATTCCGGCTGGTCGCCGAGGGCGGCGCCAATCCAGCGGATATCGACCAGCTCGACCAGACCGACCAGCCGGGCAAGATTCCCGTCGAGAAGCGCGTGATGGTGGAGGGCGAAGACCTCACCGACGCGCAGCCCGGTTTTGACCAGCGCAGCGGCGAGCCGGTCGTCAACTTCCGCTTCAACATCCGTGGCGGCCAGCGTTTTGGTGAAGTGACGAGCGCCAGTGTCGGTCGCCCGTTTGCCATCGTGCTCGACAACAAGGTCATTTCGGCGCCGCGGATTCTGGGTCCGATCACCGGCGGGTCTGGCCAGATCTCGGGCCGGTTCACGGTGGAGCAGGCCAACAATCTCTCGATCCTGCTGCGCGCCGGTGCCCTGCCGGCCAAGCTGTCCATTGTCGAGGAACGCACCGTCGGTCCGGGCCTCGGTCAGGATTCCATCCAGGCGGGCAAGCGCGCGGCTTATGTCGCGGCCGTGCTGGTGCTCTGCTACATGTTGATCACCTATGGTGTGTTCGGCATTTTCGCGGATCTCGCGCTGGCAATTCACATCATCATGATCTTTGCCGGTCTTGTTCTCTTGCAGGCGACGCTCACCTTGCCCGGCATTGCGGGGATCGTGCTCACAATCGGCATAGCGGTCGACTCGAATGTGCTGATCTACGAGCGCATCCGCGAGGAATCGCGCAACGGACGCTCCATCATTTCCGCACTCGATGCGGGCTTCAACCGGGCCTTTGCGACGATCATCGACTCGCAATCAACCATGATGGTCGCCGCCGTGATCCTTTACTTCCTTGGCTCCGGTCCTGTGCGTGGCTTTGCCGTGTCGCTGGGCCTTGGCATTCTCACGACGGTCGTCACGGCCGTCACCATGACACGCATGATGATCGCGCTCTGGTACCGCTTCGCGCGGCCCTCCAAGCTGCCGATCTGAACGGGGCGACGCACAGATGAGAACCTTCCGCCTCGCTCCCGACAATATGACGTTCAACTTCATGCGCCTGCGGCGCCTGAGCTATCCATTCTCGGCTTTTATGTCGATTGTTTCGGTCCTCATGTTCATGTTCTGGGGTCTGAATTTCGGCATTGATTTCTCGGGCGGCACGCTGCTCGAGGTGCGCGCAAATTCGGGCGTGGCCGATCTGGCGCA
>CAIWVR010000530.1 GCA_903916165.1 uncultured Hyphomicrobiales bacterium
ACTATAACAAGACCTTCGACATCAAGCCCGAGCGCAGCGCGGGCATTGGCGGACAGGTCGAGATCGACCTCAATCTGACGTCGATCCAGCGCCAGCAGGCGGTTTATGAATCGACGGCCGGCATGAAGGTCGACGATAAATTCAATCTTTATCAGGTCTGCAATCAGCACTCGCTCCAGTACAATCGTTCGGACTGCCTGCTGCGGGGCATCGCTGGCGAATACACGCGTGCCACTGCCAATGTGACCTGGAAGCGTCAGTTCATCGACCCCGTTGGTCAGGTCTGGACCCCGTTCACCTTCGCCAATATGAATGGCTCGTGGCTGTCGCTCGACAAGACCGGCACCTATTTCTCGGGTACGCAATCCATCGGCAGCAATGCCGACCAGGTCAACTTCCTCGGCAGCAACCCGGACACGTTCCGTGGTCGCGCGCTCGCGGGGGCCGGCGTTGAATATCGCTTGCCGATGATCGCCCGGACGCAGGGTGTCACGCATGTGATCGAGCCGATTGGCCAGATCATCGCCCGCTCGAGCGAATTGACGAGCCAGGCGCTTGTGAATGAAGATGCACAAAGCCTCGTGTTCGACGATTCAAACCTGTTCTCGATCTCCAAATATTCGGGCTATGACCGCTTCGAGGGCGGCACCCGCGCGAATTATGGCGCGCAATATACCGCAAAGTTTGACGGTGGCGGCTCAGCCAGCCTGATGGCCGGCCAGTCCTATCAATTGGCAGGGCGTAATTCCTATGCCTCGTCAGATGCAGCCAATGTCGGTCTCTCGTCAGGTCTCGACACCAGACAATCCGATTTCGTGACGCGCGCCTCCATCGCACCCAACACAAATTATACCTTTGTGGCCAAGGCGCGGTTCGACGCAACCGATCACCACATGCGTCGCGTCGATTTCCTGGCCAACGCGCGCTGGGGTGCGCTCGGTGCCGGCCTGCAATATGCCCGCTACGAGGCTAGTCCCTTGCTTGGCTATGACAAGACCCGCGAGGGTCTGTCCGCCAGCTCGGCCTATAATTTCAACAGCAACATCTTCGTGAACGGCAGCGTGATCTTCGACATGTCCCGCCACCTCTACACAGCCTCGGCGTCGGACTCGAAACCCCTGTTCTCGGTCGCGGGCCTCGGCCTCGGTGCCGGCTATAAGGACGAGTGCGCCACGCTAATGGTCAATTATTCATCCACCTTCCCGCAGAACGCCGTCGGCACACCGACCACCCGCAGCCAGACAATCATGTTCCAGCTCCAGTTGCGGACGCTGGGCGAAGCCAAGGTTGCCACGTCGCTTTCGGGCCTGCTCGGGGGCGACATCGCCCATTGACGTGACGGCCACGGCTGTCGCATGAGAAGCGTATGATGATTTGCGCACTCAGAAATCCGCCCCGATTCCCGCGGTTTGCCGTCCTCTGCGCCTGTGCGCTGGCGCTGATACTCGCGCTTGTGCCGACGCGCGATGCCGCAGCCCAGGCTCTGGTGGCCACCGTCAACGATGACCCCATCACCACCTATGACATTGAGCAGCGCCTGAAGCTGCTGAAAGTGTTGAAGCGCCCGGTGACGGCGGACACGGCCCTTGAGGCGATCATCGCAGACCGCCTGCGTCTGCGCGAATTCAAGAAATACAATCTGCCGACCGGCATAGGCGAGCGGAACAACGGAATCTTCAAGATTGCCGGTGAGATGAAGACATCGCCACAAGGGCTGATGACGGCCGTGCAGGCGGCGGGCGTCCCGGAGAAGCACTGGGCCGATTTCTTCACCGCCGAAGCCGGCTGGCAGATGATGACACGCGCGCTCAACAAGGGGCTGGAAGTCTCCGAGCAGGAAGTGCGCGCGGAACTTGCCCGGCGCGGCGACCGCAAGGTGTCGGCCACGGAATATATCCTGCGGCCCATCGTGCTGATCCTGCCGATCGGTGCCACG
>CAIWVR010000531.1 GCA_903916165.1 uncultured Hyphomicrobiales bacterium
AATACCCTCGGCCTCGATGAAACGGCTGATGCGGAAACCATCAAGGCGCGCTACAAGGACTGGGTCAAAAAACTTCATCCGGACGCCAATGGCGGCGACCGGTCGCTGGAAGATCGCCTTCGGGAGATCATTCAGGCGTATAAGGTTCTGAAATCGGCCAAGCTCGCCTGAGTCTGGTCTCTGCCGCGCGGAAGGCAACTTTCGGAAAGCGGCGTCCGGCCAGGGACCCCCATCGTCCGCTGGCCCAGTATATGCCCCGCGCGCATCTCGTTCGCGGGTACGGAGGTATGATGCAAACGAAAGAGACGACCGTGGGTATGCCTGACACCAAGGTTTCGGTGCGCAAGCTCTTCAATATCGACTCGGACATGGAAGTTCCGGCCTATTCGGAGGCCAGCGAGCACACTCCCGAGTTCGACAAGGATTACCTCTTTGATCGCGACACGACGCTCGCCATCCTCGCCGGCTTCGCGCGCAATCGCCGCGTCATCGTCACCGGCTATCATGGCACCGGCAAGTCGACGCATATCGAGCAGGTGGCAGCGCGCCTGAAATGGCCGTCCGTCCGTATCAACCTCGACAGTCATGTCTCGCGCATCGACCTGATCGGCAAGGATGCGATTGTGCTCCAGGACGGCAAGCAGGTCACCGAATTCCGCGACGGCATCCTCCCCTGGGCTTACCAGCGCAATGTCGCGCTGGTGTTTGATGAATATGACGCGGGTCGTCCTGACGTGATGTTCGTCATCCAGCGCATTCTCGAAGCCTCCGGCCGCCTCACGCTGCTCGACCAGAGCCGCGTGATCCGCCCGCATGCCGCCTTCCGCCTGTTCGCCACCGCCAATACGGTGGGGCTGGGCGATACGTCGGGCCTCTATCACGGCACGCAGCAGATCAACCAGGCGCAGATGGACCGCTGGTCCATCGTCACGACGCTCAACTATCTGCCGCACGACAAGGAAGTGGACATCGTGCTGGCCAAGTCGCCGCATTACAAGAAGGTCAAGGAAGGCCGCGACATCGTCAACAAGATGGTGCGCGTCGCCGACCTCACCCGCAACGCCTTCATGGCCGGCGACCTGTCGACCGTCATGAGCCCGCGCACGGTGATCACCTGGTCGGAGAATGCCGATATTTTCAAGGATATCGGTTTCGCCTTCCGCCTGACCTTCCTGAACAAATGCGACGAACTCGAGCGCACGCTGGTGGCGGAATTCTACCAGCGCTGTTTCGGCCAGGAATTGCCGGAGAGCGCGGTCAATGTCGTGATGAGCTGACGGACAATTGGACTTGCGATGCCGACGATCTCTCTCTTCTACGGCATCGCAATCCAGATGTTCTGGCAGGATCATGCGCCGCTTCTCGAATGGGCTACGGATCATCGGGCGGCATTGATGGAGGATTGGAACTTATGCGCGACCAATCAGCATCCCAAAAAGATACCGCCACTTCGGTGATGGGCGCTCACAAGTCGTCTGCGCCGTGGCGCGTCACGTCTGTCGTTGCGCTGGCTCACCATCGGCTTCAGGTCCGTTTCGCCGATGGCCTCGAAGGCGAAGTCGATCTATCGCATTTGATTCACTCACCTGCGGCGGGCGTATTCGCCGCGTTGCAAGACGAAGCCCTGTTTGCAGCCGTTCTGGTCGATCACGGCGCGGTCGCCTGGCCCCAAGGCCTCGACCTTGCGCCGGACGCGATGCATCGCGCGATTCGCGCCACAGGCTGCTTCAGGCCCGGGACGGAAAGAGCCGCATGAGCACGAGCAATCGCAAGCCGCCCACCAAAGCTGACGCCCCGCAGGAGCCTTTCAAGCGCGCGGTCGCCGCCTGCATGCGCGCCATGTCGGGCACGAAGGAGCTCGAAGTCACCTTCGCCGCGGACCGTCCGGCACTGATCGGCGGGGCTGAGGGTGCCAAGGCGCGCTTGCCCGAGCCTGCACGCAAGCTGTCACCGCGCGAGGCCGCCATTTTGCGCGGCCATGCCGATTCGATGGCTTTGCGTCTCGCCTGTCATGACGTGCGCACGCACAAGAAACTCCTGCCACAG
>CAIWVR010000532.1 GCA_903916165.1 uncultured Hyphomicrobiales bacterium
AATCCATCTCAATGGCAGCCGCCCGAAGATGGATTGCCGCGTCGCGTCGCTCCTCGCACTGACGATTGAAAGGGATTTACATTCAGTCAACCAAGTCGATTCCGATCCTCTTAACCCAAGATGTTTGACACCGCTTAACTGTGAATCGAGTGGCTTTTCATGATCCTCTCAAGATTCACACAAGGGTAAGGTGGCAGGCTGCAGGGTATGATCAATGTCATAGCGTTAGTGTTTTGAGTGAGGCCATCATGAGCCAGTCCGCGTATCTCTCTGCCCCTGTCAGCTACGAAACGCCCCGCGCATCCATTGCCGCGCTGGCGAGCCGTTCCGTGCTCACGCAGGACGATGTCAACAAGCTGCGCCGCCGCGTCCTGCGCTTCGGCTTTGTCACCCGCGCCGAGGCGGAAGCCCTTTTCGAGATTGACGCCGCGCCTTGTGTGAAATGCGAGGCCTGGACGGCGCTGTTCGTCGAGGCCATCACCGACCATGTCGTCTGGCAGGCGCGCCCCACGGGCGTGGTCAGCCCCGAACAGGCGGATTGGGTGCTGGCGCGCGTCGATCTTGCGCAGACGGCCACGCGGCTTGCCCTGCTGGTCAACATACTGGGTGAGGCCCATTCGGTGCCCAAGGACTTCGTCGCCCACGTCAAGCGCCGCGCCGCCAGCTGGCCGGGGCTGGAAAAATACATCGCCGCGGCCTGACGGGAGAAGCTCGGGCTTCCCCGTTAGAACAATGGACGGACTTGCTGCGCCGCCATAAAACTGCGCCCGAGACTTCTTAAAGCTCGGGGCGCGCTGGCGTCCGGGCCTTCCCGGGGCGCGCATGTTCAAGAAAATCCTCATCGCCAATCGTGGCGAGATCGCCTGCCGCGTCATCAAGACGGCGCGCAGGATGGGCATCAAGACCGTCGCCGTCTATTCCGACGCCGACAAGGATGCGCTCCATGTCGACATGGCCGACGAGGCCGTGAACATCGGCCCGCCCGCCGCCAACGAGTCCTATCTCGTGATCGACAAGATCATCGCCGCCTGCAAGCAGACCGGCGCGGAAGCCGTGCATCCGGGCTATGGCTTCCTGTCCGAGCGCGAGGCTTTCGCCCATGCGCTGAAGAACAATGGCATCGTCTTCATCGGCCCCAATCCGCGCGCCATTGCCGCGATGGGCGACAAGATCGAATCCAAGAAATTCGCCAATGCCGCGAAAGTCACGACCGTGCCGGGCTATCTCGGCGTGATCGAAAGCCCCGACCATGCGGTCCAGATCGCCGACGAGATCGGCTATCCGGTCATGATCAAGGCCTCGGCGGGCGGCGGCGGCAAGGGCATGCGCATCGCTCATTCGCGCGAGGACGTCGCGGAAGGTTTTGCGCGCGCAAAGTCGGAAGCCGCCTCGTCCTTTGGCGATGACCGCGTGTTTGTAGAAAAATTCATCGTCAATCCGCGCCACATCGAAATCCAGGTGCTCGGCGACAAGCATGGCCATGTGATTTATCTGGGCGAGCGCGAATGCTCGATCCAGCGCCGCAACCAGAAGGTCATCGAGGAGGCGCCGTCGCCGCTGCTCGACGAGGCGACCCGCCGCAAGATGGGCGAGCAGGCCGTGGCGCTGGCAAAAGCGGTCGATTACGACAGCGCCGGCACGGTGGAATTCGTCGTGGGCCAGGACAAGAGCTTCTTCTTTCTGGAGATGAACACGCGGCTGCAGGTCGAGCATCCCGTGACGGAGCTGATCACCGGCGTCGATCTCGTCGAGCAGATGATCCGCGTTGCCGCCGGCGAGCCGTTGGCGATCAAGCAAGCGGACGTGAAGCTGCATGGCTGGGCGGTGGAAAGCCGCATCTATGCGGAAGATCCGACGCGCAACTTCCTGCCGTCCACCGGGCGTCTTGTGAGCTACCGCCCGCCCGCAGAGGGCAATGCGAATGGCGTCACGGTGCGCAACGACACCGGCGTGTTCGAGGGCGGCGAAATCTCGATCTATTATGATCCGATGATCGCCAAGCTCGTCACCCATGCGGGCGACCGCGCCACGGCAATTGCGGCACAGGCGCGCGCGCTGGATGAATTTGTCATCGACGGCATCCGCCACAACATTCCGTTCCTGTCGTCGCTGATGCAGCATCCGCGCTGGAAGGAGGCGCGTCTG
>CAIWVR010000533.1 GCA_903916165.1 uncultured Hyphomicrobiales bacterium
CGATGTGCTGCTGCCCGCAACACGGCCCTGCGCTGACACGCAAGTGTGATCCCGACCCTCCGGGCTTTGAATAATCCTGGTGGCTCGCCTTTTTAAGACTCTGCGCGGGCGGAGGACGCCCGACAGGCGAGCCGTCTGACGGGACTTGCCGAATCAGCGCCAGCGTCTTGCGCGTTGTGCATCATTGATGTGTTCGCCCGGATGGATGCGCAACCTGTCATCGGGTGCCGGGCAGATGTGCCCTCCATCATTGCGAAACGATTTTAGATCGCGGCACGATCAACCGCCGGCTTGGTCAACAGGTCTGCCCTGCCACACGGGAGGCCGGGTGCGTCTGGCACAACATCGCCCTTTACGCTGAGCTGGGGCGCGGCTAGCATCTGGCCGAGCTCGCAAAGAGCCTAGAAAAACTGGGAGGAAAACATGAGCCCTTACGGCACGTTCGGAGGATTGCGCGCCATTTTCGCCGCCGCCGCTTTGTTTGGTCTTGCTCTTCCCGCCGCCGCAGACATGAGTTTTTCGACCGGACGACAAGGCGGATCGCAATATCCGGTGTCGGTCGCGCTCGCTCAGGTGCTTGAAAAGGTGCCCGGCATCGGCACCGTCAGCCTCATCCCGGGCGGGGGTGCTGCCAATATTGTGGCCGTCGACCAAGGGCTCGCGCATTTGGGCATCACCCTGTCGAACAGCGCGCGCGACGGGCTCGTCGGCAATCCCCCCTACAAGCAGAAGACCGAGAATGTCGTGCAGCTGTTTGCTTTGCAGGCGTTCAAGGTCGCGGTCATCGTGAATGAAGACTCGCCGATGAAGTCCTTCAAGGATCTTGCCGGCAAGAAGATCAATGCGGGACCGAAGGGGTTCACCATCGTCGAGCTCGCCGACAAGCTGTTTGGCATGGCGGGCATCAAGGTGAACATGCAATATCTGCAGATCGGCGCGGCCGTCGAGCAGTTCAAGGACGGGAATATCGACGGCTTCATCTATTCGCCGTCAGACAAATTCGCCGCCTTCATCGAGCTCGCGCAGGCGCGCAAGATCAGGCTGATCCAGATTCCCGACGACATTATCGACCGCGTGATCAAGGAAGATCCGAGCTTCTATGTGTCCCAATGGCCAGCCGACAAGGCAGACTACAGGGGCCTTGGAAATGTCGTGAAGACCATCGGCTATCCCAACCTCATCGTCGCCAACAAGACCAAGGTCAATGACGCCCAGGCCTATGCCATGACGAAGGCGGCTGCCGAAAACATGGAGACGCTCGGCGCTGTCGAGCCAGATCTGCGCGGCTGGGACCTGAAGAACATGGCGACCGAAGTCGGTGTGCCGATCCATCCGGGCTCGATGAAATATTTCAAGGAACGCGGCTGGCGTTGATGAAAGCCATCGGCCCCGCATGGTCGGGGCCGATCGACGGCAAGAGCGGATGAACCGCCGGGCGACGGGAGTATCTCTGGCATGCAAAAGACGCTCAAGAGCCGTCTGATTTCCGTCATCGCGGTCGCGATGTCGCTGTTTCATCTCTACACGGGTTTGTTTGGCGTTTTTGAAGTCGCGGTTCAGACCGGCGTCCATCTGATCTTCGCCATGGCGTTGATCCTGCTGGTGCGGCCGACACCCGCCTTCGGTTTCCTTCCGTCCAAGGCGGGCGGCCTCGCGGCGCTCGTCTTCGACTTGGCGATTGCCATCATGGCGCTCGCCCCGATGATCTGGCGTTTCGTCAATATTGATTACCTGACCTCAGGCCGCTTCGAATTCGTCACGCCCGTCACGCCGGTCGAGGCCGCGCTCGGCTTGATGTTCATCGTTGCCATTCTTGAAGTGTGCCGCCGCGAAACGGGCTGGCCGCTGGCCGCCATCATCGTCTGCGCGCTGGCCTATCCATTTCTTCCGGGCCTGCCGTGGATTTTCAGACATTCGGGGTATTCGCTGGGGCAGACGGTCGATGCGCAATTCCTGACGCTTGCGGGCGTGTTTGGCCTGCCGCTCTCGGCCTCGGCGGAATATATTATTCTCTTTATCATCTTCGGTGCCTTCCTTGAGAGATCGGGCCTTGGCAAGCTCATCATGGACGTGACCATCGGTCTTGTCGGGCGGATGCGCGGCGGGCCGGCGAAGGTCGCGGTGCTTGCCTCTGCGCTGCATGGCACCATTTCAGGCAGTGCGCCGGCCAATGTGCTCACGGTGGGCGTGCTCACCATTCCGCTGATGAAGCGCCTCGGTTATCCGGCCTATATGGCGGGGGCGATTGAGGCGGCGGCGTCGACGGGTGGCATCATCATGCCGCCGGTGATGGGCTCGGTCGCCTTTATCATGGCGCAATTTATCGGCGTGCCTTACGGCACCATTGCGCTCTACGCGATCATTCCCGCTTTCCTTTATTTCTTCGGCATTTTTCTCACAGTGCACTGGTCCGCCCTGCGTCACGGCATCGGCGGCCTGCCCGAGGAGGAATTGCCGGACTGGCGCGCGACCTTGCGGGCGAACTGGCACACCTCGCTGCCGCTTGGCGTGCTCATCTACATGATGGTCGGCG
>CAIWVR010000534.1 GCA_903916165.1 uncultured Hyphomicrobiales bacterium
AGCATGACGATCTCGCCGATGACGAGTTCCGCCACGCTGCGGGTGTTGGAAAAGGGCGCATTGAAGACCGGGATGCCGCGCCGTTGGGCGGCGTCGAGATCGACCTGGTTCGTCCCCACGCTGAAACAGCCCACCGCGATGAGCTTTTCCGCCTTGGCAAAGACCGCATCGGTGAGCTGGGTGCGCGAACGGATGCCGATGATATGGGCGTTGCGGATGGCCTCGTCCAACGCGTCCCCATCGAGCGCCGTCATCAGGCGCGTCGTGCTGGAATAGCCGGCACCCTTGATCAGCTCCACGGCGCTGTCATTGATCCCCTCAAGCAGGAGGATGCGGATCTTGTCCTTGGCGAGGGAAAGGTGATTGTTATGGGCGTGCATGTTCCAAAAACCCCGATCTGACCTTCACCGGGGGGTTCTAAACCCTATTTCGATTGACGCAACCTCCGTGCGGTGCGATACAGCGCCCTGCCTCCTTGAGGCGCTTTGTGCTCCAGCCGCGTCAGGCGCACGGCCTTCTGGCCCGTGACGTCCCATCTGTTGAGCGCAGGGGTTTTCCCCCAGACAGCCCAGGTACGCGGGGCTCGTCCCCCTTAACGAGACCAGCGACAGACCCGTGCGATCCCGCGCGGACGCCCGGTCTCATCCATTGGAAAGATTGCCACTTTGACCACTTTTAAGGATCTCGGCCTCGCCGGGACCATCCTGCGCGCGCTCGACGAGGAGGGCTACACGGTCCCCACCCCGATCCAGGCCCAGTCCATCCCGACCCTGCTCGAAGGCCGCGACCTGCTCGGCATCGCCCAGACCGGCACCGGCAAGACGGCCGCCTTCGCGCTCCCCATCATCCAGCGCATGCTCGCCAACCCCGTCCCGCACCGCTCGGCCATGTGCCGCGCGCTGGTGCTGGCCCCGACCCGCGAGCTGGTCGCCCAGATCGCGGAATCCTTCCGCACCTACGGCCGCTTCGCGCAGATCCGCGTGACCTCGATCGTCGGCGGCGTTGGCCACGGCCCGCAGGTCCAGGCCATGGCGCGCGGCGTCGACGTGCTCGTCGCCACGCCTGGCCGCCTGCTCGACCATATGGCTGGCGGCACCGTCAAACTCTCCAGCACGGAATTCATCGTGCTCGATGAAGCCGACCACATGCTCGACCTCGGCTTTGTCGTACCGATCCGCAAGATTCTCTCGCGCCTGCCTGCCAAGCGCCAGAGCCTGTTCTTCTCGGCCACCATGCCGAAGGAAATTGCGTCGCTCGCCGGCGATATCTTGACCAATCCTGCGCAGGTCCAGGTGACGCCTGTGGCCACCACCGCCGAGCGCGTTGGCCAGTCGGTCTATCTTGTCGACACCAAGTCCAAGCGCGACCTGCTGGTCGAACTGCTGCGCGCCAAGGATTTTTCCCGCGTCATCGTGTTCACGCGCACCAAGCGCGGCGCTGACAAGGTGGCGACGCACCTGCTCGACTCCGGCATCCCCGCCGCCGCCATTCACGGCAACAAGAGCCAGGGCGCGCGCCAGCGTGCGCTCAGCGAATTCAAGGACGGCCGCACGGGCGTCCTCGTCGCCACCGACATTGCCGCGCGCGGCATCGATGTCGATCATGTTTCCCATGTGGTGAATTTCGAACTGCCGGACGTGGCCGAAAGCTACGTCCACCGCATCGGCCGCACCGCGCGTGCCGGCGCCGAGGGCCTCGCGATCTCGTTCTGCGACAATGAAGAGCGTCATCTCCTGCGCCAGATCGAACGTCTGACGCGCCAGACCCTGCCGGTCACCGACCGTCGCAGCGAAGGCTCGAAAAATGTCGTCGAGA
>CAIWVR010000535.1 GCA_903916165.1 uncultured Hyphomicrobiales bacterium
CGAGGCCGCGCGCGACCGGCTGGCCGGTCAGGTGCAGATTGCTCTCAAAGTTCTGGGCTCCGGCTTTCTGGAGGCCAATCCCGATCTCGCCACCAAGCTGAAATCAGGCGAGGTCAATCTCACCGACTGGTTCAATGAGCTGCTGCGCCTCGTCTACCGTCTGATCTTCCTGATGGTGGCCGAAGACCGCAATCTTCTGCATCCGGAAAAAGCCAAAGCCGAGGCTCGCAAACTCTATGCAGAGGGCTACAGCCTCGCGGCCCTGCGGGCGCAATGCGTGCGCGGCGCCTCATGGGACAAGCATCACGACCGCTATGAGGGCGTCAAGATCGTCTTCCGCGCGCTCGCGCAGGGGCAAGAGGCCTTGGCGCTGCCGGCACTCGGCGGGCTGTTCGCGCAAGACAAGCTGCCGAGCCTCGAAACCGCGCGCCTGCGCAACAAGGCCTTCATGGAGGCGCTCTATCGCCTCTCCTGGTTGACGGACAAGACCGGCATGGTCCCGGTCAACTGGCGCTCCATGGAGACCGAGGAGCTGGGCTCTGTCTATGAATCCCTCCTCGAACTTCAGCCGCAGATGGGCGACGATGGCAAGTCGCTCGTTTTCGCCTCCGAGGCCGCTGAGCAGAAGGGCAATCAGCGCAAGACCACAGGTTCCTATTACACGCCAGACAGCCTCGTGCAGGCGCTGCTCGACACAGCGCTCGATCCCGTTCTGGACAAGACCGAGGCCGAGGCTGACGATCCGGCGCAAGCGCTCCTGAAACTCTCGATCATCGACCCCGCCTGCGGCTCCGGGCATTTTCTGCTCGCCGCGGCGCGGCGCATCGCAACTCGCCTCGCCCGCATCCGCGCCGATGGCACGCCCGCGCTTGCCGATTTCCGCCATGCTCTGCGCGATGTCGCGCGGTCGTGCCTCTACGGGGTGGATCGCAACCCGATGGCAGTCGAGCTGACCAAGGTCGCTTTGTGGATCGAGACGGTCGACCCCGGCCTGCCGCTTGGCTTTTTCGATGCGCAGATCCGCTGCGGCGATGCGCTGCTCGGCGTATTCGATTTGAAAGTGCTGCAGGATGGCATACCCGACGCCGCCTACAAGCCGCTCACTGGCGATGACAAGGATACGGCGCGCTACTACTTGCAGGCCAACCGCGCCGCAACGTCGGGTCAGGGCGGGTTCGATTTCGGCACGGGCAAGGTTGCTATGCCCGAGATGAAACCGATGGCGCTGGATTTCTCTGGCTTTCGTGATCTGCCTGAGGATAGCATGGATCAGATTGGCGCCAAGGCGGCGCGCTTTGAGGAACTGCGCACGTCGCAGGGCTTTGTCTGCGCGGCGATGGCTGCGGATCTTTATATCGCGGCCTTCTTGCTGCCGAAAAATGGCGGCGCGCCGGATGGAGCCTCCGCGCGCGAAGTGCCCACAACCGAAGAGCTGTGGATGGCGCTGAACAGTGGCCAGATGCGTCCGGCTATGGCGAGTGCGCCGAAGGCTGCACGTCGCGCCCGTGCATTTCACTGGCCTCTGGAGTTCCCCGATATCATGCTCCGAGGCGGGTTCGATGTGGTTTTCGGCAACCCACCATGGGACACTATGAGCCCGGACTACAAAGAGTATTTTGCAGTTCACGACCCTGCCATCCGCCATATGTCTCCAGAGGAGCAAGAAGGAGCATACGCGCAGCTGTTGTCCAATTCAGTGATCTCGAACAGATGGGAACAGCATTGTGCTGATCTCTACGCCTCCGTTCATTTCATAAAGTCCAGTGGCCGTTACAGGCTTTTTTCCGAAGGCAACCTCGGGAAGGGTGACTTCAACGTCTACCGAATGTTCGTCGAGATAGCCTTGGCAGCGACGAAGAAAGGGGGCGTGGCGGCGCAGTTTGTCCCCGAGGGAATGTACAACGGTGCAAACGCCACTGCGATCCGCAAGGAATTATTTTCTGCATTTAAACTCGATTGTTTGGCTGGGTTTGAGAAC
>CAIWVR010000536.1 GCA_903916165.1 uncultured Hyphomicrobiales bacterium
CGCCTCTGCCGCTCGACCAGATATTGCTGGGCGATTGTATCGCCGAGATCAACAAGCTTCCGGCGAATTCGATCGATCTGATCTTTGCCGATCCGCCCTATAATCTGCAGCTCGAAGGTACGCTGTCGCGCCCCGACCAGAGCGTCGTCGATGCCGTCAATGACGACTGGGACAAATTCGCCAGTTTTGCAGATTACGATGCGTTCACGCGCGACTGGCTGACCGCGGTGCGCCGCGTGATGAAGCCGGATGCGACGATTTTCGTCATCGGCTCCTATCACAATATTTTCCGCGTCGGCTCCATCCTGCAGGATCTCGGCTTCTGGATCCTGAACGACATCGTCTGGCGCAAGAACAATCCGATGCCAAATTTTCGTGGCCGTCGCTTCACCAATGCGCATGAGACGATGATCTGGGCGACCAAAAGCGCGTCGGGCAAGAATTACACGTTCAATTATGAAGCGCTGAAGGCCGGCAATGAAGATTGCCAGGTGCGCTCCGACTGGCTGCTGCCGATCTGCACCGGCGGCGAACGCCTGAAAGATGAATCGGGCCGCAAGACGCATCCAACGCAGAAGCCGGAATCACTGCTCACGCGCGTCGTCCTGTCGGCATCAAACAAGGGCGATGTGATCCTCGATCCGTTTTTCGGCTCGGGCACGACGGGCGCTGTCGCGCGCCGTCTCGGGCGCCATTTCATCGGCACGGAGCGTGATCCCATTTACGCCAAGGCTGCCCGCCAGCGCATCGACGCAGTGGTCCCGCTGCCCGACAATGCGCTCGCCATCGCGCCGACGAAACGCTCGGAACCGCGCGTCGCCTTCATGAGCGTCCTCGAGGCCGGACTGATCCAGCCCGGCATGATGCTGACCGACGCCAAGCGCCGCCACCAGGCCATGGTGCGCGCCGACGGCTCGCTCAACCTCGGCCAGATCATCGGCTCGATCCACAAGGTTGGTGCTCTCGCGCAGGGACTTCCTGCCTGCAACGGCTGGACGTTCTGGCACATTGAGACAGACGGCAAGCTCGTCTGCATCGACGACATGCGGTCGCACATGCGCGCACAGATGCGCGAAGCCTGAGCGGGTCTACTCGAACCAGATCGACAGCCCGGCCTCCTCGGCCGCGTTTTCAATGGCGTCTAGAACGGTGCCGAGATCCTCGATCGAGATCTCGGGCGCCTCGCTCTCACCTTCAGCCGCCGTCCAATGCGTCACGACATCGAGTTCGACATGCACATCGTCGCCAGCCAGAACGGCCGGCACGTCGACGCTGCGGTCGCGGACTTCGACGTGAAAGGCCGTGCCGTCGAAACTGGCGAGCGGTTTGCGTCGGCCGCGCGCGGGCGGTGTTTTGTTCATCGTCATTTCCAATTCGTCATGGCGCGCAAAGCGAAGCCATCCAGAGGCCTCACATGCGGCCTCTGGATTGCCACGTCGCTCCGCTTCTCGCAATGACGAGCCCTGACGCTCACCGCTCGAACGAGCGCGCATGTTCGACAATCTTGCGCATGAGTGTGGGCAGTGCCTCGTCGTCCAGCACGTCATCGCCGACATAGCGGGTGCCGTCAGGCGCGGGCGCGTCATGGCGCGCGACGAAAATCGTGAGCCGCAGCGAAAAATGCGTGAACACGTGCTCGACCGAACCGGGCAGCCTTTGCCAGTTCGCCAGCACCGGCGCATGCGCCATCGCACCCGCGAGGTCGAAATCCGCGCTCCACGGCGTACCGGGAATTTCGGTCATGCCGCCCAGCAGACCCTTGGGCGGGCGCGTGCGCACCAGCACCGCACCATCCGTGCGGCGGAAGAAGAAGGCGGCGCCGGCGCGCGCGGGACGCTCGGCCTTGGGCGCTTTCACCGGATACATGTCCTGCTGCTGCGCAAGACGCGCCGCGCAGCCCCCGTTCAGCGGGCACAGGGCGCAGGCGGGCTTGCGCGGCGTGCAGATGGTGGCTCCGAGATCCATCATCGCCTGGGCGAAATCGCCGGCCCGCAGGTCTGGCGTGATGCGATCCATGGCGTTACGCACCAGCGGCTTGGCGCGCGGCATGGGCTCACCAATGGCAAACAGACGGGTGACGACGCGCTCGACATTGCCGTCGACCACGACCGCACGTTCGCCAAACGCAATGGCGGCAATAGCGGCCGCCGTATAGGGGCCGATGCCAGGCAGCGCGCGCAGGCCCGCCTCTGTGGGCGGGAACAGCCCGGCATGATCGGCGGCGACCTGTTTGGCACAGGCATGCAAATTGCGCGCGCGTGAATAATAGCCAAGCCCCGCCCAGGCGCGCATGACGTCGTCGGTCTCGGCGGCGGCAAGATCTTCAACACGCGGCCAGAGCGCCAAAAACTTCTCGTAATAGGCTTTCACTGCCGCGACGGTGGTCTGCTGCAGCATGATTTCCGACAGCCATACCGCATAGGGATCGGCGGCGACGCCCGGCGCCGCGCGCCACGGCAGATGGCGTCGGTGGCGGTCATACCAGTCGAGGAGGCGTTGCGCTTCAGTCATGGCGGCCTGATCTAGAGTATTTGCCTCGTCATTGCGAGACGCGCGGCAACCCTCTCCCAGAGGAGACCTTTGCGAAACATTGGTTTCGTCATTGCGAGCGGGATGTTATGCAAAAGTCTCCTCCGGGAGAAGGAAGGCACTCGCGCTTCTCGCCCCACCCCCGTGCACATGCTACAAAACCCCATGGCTTCCCCCCGCTCCTACCGCACGCCCTACAAGGGCCCCAAAACCTTCGCCCTGGCCGATCTCACGGCCAAGGCGATGGATCCCGTTCTGGCGAAACAGGGTTTTGGCGCCG
>CAIWVR010000537.1 GCA_903916165.1 uncultured Hyphomicrobiales bacterium
ATGCGCGACGACGAGGTCATCAAGGCGGCGGACGCGGCAGGCCTTGCCATGGTGCTGACCGGGCACCGGCATTTCCGGCACTAGGCCGTGTGCGCCCTTCTCCCGCGCTTGCGGGCTACCGGATTCACACATCTTTGAGGCTTTGCATAGCGTTGACGCCTCGTTTTGCGGACTGGAATTCGAACCAGCCGTGCAGCATGACAATGGGTCCGGGTTTTCCGTAATAGCCAGTCCATCCGCCCAGTCTTGCGCAGACCCAACTTGCGTAGGCGAGCGAGCCTTTCGGGTGGGGGTTCTTTTGTCGCTCTGTTTTGCCTTCGAGCTTGGCGCAAAGGGCTTCCAGCAGGGGGGCATCTTCTGCCTCGAACGCGTCGATGATGGGTCGCAAAGGGCCAGCGTCGGCATTGCCGTCGCGCGCGTGCACAAGCTGTTGCACTGTGACCGCAGCAATCAGCGCGGCCACCGCCAGATTGCAGCGCGCCGTCTCATCTTCAATGCGCAGCCCCTCCACATCGAACCCTTGCGTCTTCATCGTGCGGAACAATTGCTCGATCGCCCAGCGCCGTCGATATAAATCGGCGATGCCGAGCGCTGCTTGCGTGTTGGCGATATCGTAAGTGGTCAGAAGCCGCCAGTGAACCTTTTCGCCCGCAGGCGGATCGACCTCGCGCACATCGACCATGGTCAGGCTCAGAGACTTCGCCAGTCCAAGATCGACGCTGTTTGCAGGCCTTTTCAGATTGACGCGCATGAAGCGCACGGCAAGTGTCGCCTGTCGTGCCGAACGCCCGGGTTTGGCGGGCAGATCGAGATGCGCGCGGCCTGCCTCGGGCAGCGCATCGATCTTGCCAAACAACAAGCCGCCATCGTCCAGGGCGCGATCCTGCGCGGCTCGCACGACCATATGCGCGCCGGCCGGGCGGCTTGCGAAGGCGGCGTAAATATCGCTCTCGCGGTCGGCGACGAGCGTCAGCTCGCGCGCCCTCGCGCAGGCCTGTGCCGCAGCTTCGGCACCGTCGAGCCAGCGCTGACTTTCCTTGGCTGCGGTGGGCAGGGCGCGCCGCGCTTCCTTGCGGCCCTTGTCGCGCTTGAGCAGGGTGGCGTCGGCGAGGCCGAGGATGGTGCCGTCCTGTCCATCGAGCGCCAGGCATACGTGCAGATAAAGCCCGCCGCCGCCCTCCGACTGGAGGACGGTCGTGTCCTGGATGGCCACAACATGACGCCCGGCGCTGCGCTCGCCAAGGCGCTGCGCGGCGCTTGCCGCCATCTCCTCGGGGCTCACATTGGTGTTGCGCAAAAAGCGGGTCAGGCGGATCTCTCCAGCCCGGTTCCCACCCAGACGACGAACCCGCAGGCCATGACCGGAGGCGCAAACCAACCGATCGTGCAAAAAGACCCCCCTTTTTCCAGGCGACGGTCGCCAAACCGCCCCAACGAAACCTCAACCATCGCGCTCTCCCCAACCGGTTGCGACCCGTTCGAGCACGGAATCAAAAATCAGATGACAACGCAACTGGAGATGTGTGAATGCCGTAGCCCGATGGGAGAGGGGTCACTCACGTTTTATTCCGCGACTTGCGTCAGGCCTTCGGGCGCGTCCTGCCATTCCAGCGTGACGACCTTATTGTTCTCGACCGTGAGTGCCAGACGTCCGCGCTTGAGTTCCAGCGCCTTGGCGCCGAACAGGTCCTGGCGCCAGCCTGACAGGGCGGGCACCTTGGCGCGGTCGTCGGCGGCAATGGCTTCGAGATCATCCACCGTGGCGATCATCTTGGGCGCCACGCCATGTTTCTCGCTCACCAGACGCAGCAGCACTTTCAACAATTCAACCGTGGCGCCGCCGCCATTCGAGCGGCGTTCGCGCTCGATCTTGGGGAGTGATTTCGGATCGCGCTCCAGCCCGCGCTCGATGGCCGCCAGAATCTCGGCACCCGAGCGCGAACGTTCCATGCCGCGCGGGAAGGCGCGCAGGTTGCCCAGCGCCTCCGCCGTGCGGGGTGCCGCCAGCGCGATTTCAATCAGAATATCGTCCTTCAGGACGCGTGAGCGCGGCACGTCCTTGGACTGCGCCTCGCGCTCCCGCCAGGCGGCGATTTCCATCAGCACGGCGAGGTCGCGCGGCTTGCGGGCGCGGTGGCGGAAACGCTCCCAGGCGCTGTCAGGGTGCTGTTCATAGGTGGCGGGCGAGCAGAGCGTGCCCATTTCATCCGCCAGCCAGGCCATGCGGCCCGAGGTCTGAAGCTTTCCGACCAGCGCCCGGTAGATGTCGCGCAGATAGGTCACGTCGGCCAGCGCATAGACGATCTGCGCGTCCGAGAGCGGACGGCGCGACCAGTCGGTGAAGCGCGAGGACTTGTCGAG
>CAIWVR010000538.1 GCA_903916165.1 uncultured Hyphomicrobiales bacterium
GAGGAAATCGAGGACCGGCCTTTGCCGCTGGATGACGCCGCGCGCGCGGCGCTCGTGCGCATGGCCGATGGCGATGGCCGCGCCGTGCTGACGCTGGCGGAGGAGATCTGGCGCGCGGCGGGCGAGGGCGAAATTTTCGACACAGCGCAAGTGTCGGAGATCGTGCAGCGTCGCGCGCCGATCTACGACAAGGCGCAGGAGGGCCATTACAATCTGATTTCCGCGCTGCACAAAAGCGTGCGCGGGTCCGACCCCGACGCCGCGCTCTATTATCTCGCGCGCATGTTCGACGCGGGCGAAGATCCGCTGTTCCTCGCGCGCCGCGTCGTGCGCATGGCGGTGGAGGATATAGGCCTTGCCGATCCACAGGCGCTTGTCATCGCCAATGCCGCCAAGGACGCCTACGACTTTCTGGGCAGCCCGGAAGGCGAACTGGCCATCGCGCAGGCGGTCATCTACATCGCCACCGCGCCCAAATCGAATGCGGGATATGTGGCCTACAAGGCTGCCATGGCGCTCGCCCGTGCGCATGGCTCGCTGATGCCGCCCAAGGTGATCCTGAATGGCTCCACCAAGCTGATGAAGTCGGAGGGCTACGGGACGGACTATGCCTATGACCATGACGAGCCAGAGGCGTTTTCGGGCCAGAACTACTGGCCCGATGCGCTGGGCCGGCAGCATATGTATGAGCCGGTGGAACGCGGCTTCGAGCGCGAGATCCGCAAGCGGCTCGAGTATTGGGCCAAGCTGCGCCGGGAGCGGGGTGGGGATTAAACGTGGCGGCCCGAGGGTCGCTGCGCTATAGACGGGCAAGATACGCCCTTTCCCCGTCGTCATTGCGAGGAGCGAAGCGACGCGGCAATCCATGGCTGCCGTCAGATGGATTGCTTCGAAGCTCACGCTCCTCGCAATGACGAGGCCTAGGTTACGACAGCACCATGCAGGCCCTTCTTCTCGTTTTTCTCGGCGCCGGTCTTGGCGGCTCGCTGCGCCATGGGGTCAACCTTGTCGCGCTGCGCCATGCGGCGGGCGACTTTCCGATCGGGACGCTGTTTATCAATGTCGCGGGTTCGTTCGTGATGGGCGCTCTGGCGGCGTGGTTCGCGCTCAAGGGCGGACAATCAGCCACGCAGCCGTTGCGCCTGTTCCTGATGACAGGCGTGCTGGGTGGCTTTACCACCTTCTCGGCGTTTTCGCTCGAGACCATATCCATGTGGGAACGCGGCGAGGCGGCGGGAGCTGCCGCTTATGTCGCCGCTTCCGTTGTTTTGTCGCTGATCGGCCTCGTCGCCGGCATGGCGCTTGTGAGGTCGCTCGGATGAGCCAGGATATCGACAAGACGAAGAACCCGGCCTTCGGCGTGCAGACGCTGGTCGTCACTGCCGATGAAGACGGCATGCGGCTCGACCGCTGGTTCAAGCGGCGCGTGCCTGAGCTGTCGCTCGGCCATCTCAACAAGATCTGCCGCACGGGGCAGGTGCGCGTCGACGGCTCACGCGCGCAAACCTCCACCCGCCTGACCGAGGGCGTCAGCGTGCGCGTGCCGCCACTGCAGTTCGAGGCACCGGCCGGCGTGGCGGCCCCCGCCGTGAAGCGCGCCGTCGCGTCCGACAAGGATGTGCGGGCGATCCGCGACATGGTGCTGTTCGAGGACAAGCACGTCATGGTGCTCAACAAGCCGTTCGGGCTCGCCGTGCAGGGTGGCTCGGGCACCACCCATCATATCGATGGCATGCTGATGTCGATGGCGAGCGAGAATGGCGACCGTCCGCTGCTCGTGCATCGGCTCGACCGCGACACCAGCGGCGTGCTGCTCATCGCCAAGACC
>CAIWVR010000539.1 GCA_903916165.1 uncultured Hyphomicrobiales bacterium
ATTATCTCGTCGGCTTCAATCTGTCTCCGGTTCTGTGGCGCAAGCTCCCCGGCGCGAAATCGGCGGGCCGCGTCCAATCGGTGTCGCTGCGCCTCGTCTGCGACCGCGAGCTGGAAATCGAAAAATTCCGGGCGCGGGAATATTGGTCGCTCGCCGCCTTCCTGAAGACGAAGGATGGCGCGCCGTTCACCGCCCGGCTCGTCGGCGCCGACGGTCGCAAGATCACCCGCCTCGACGTGGGCACCGAAGCGGAAGCGCGTGCTTTTGAAACCGCGCTCAATGCCGCGACCTTCGATGTCGCCTCGGTGGAATCCAAGCCCGCCAAGCGCCACCCCTACCCGCCCTTCACCACCTCGACCCTGCAGCAGGAAGCCTCGCGCAAGCTCGGCTTTGCGCCCGCGCGCACCATGCAGGTCGCGCAGCGTCTCTACGAGGATGGTGCCATTACCTATATGCGCACCGACGGCGTCGACATGGCACCCGAGGCGATCGCCGGCGCCCGGCGCGTGATCGAGAAGGAATATGGTGCGAAATATCTTCCCGGCGTGCCGCGCAAATACACGACCAAGGCCAAGAATGCGCAGGAAGCCCATGAGGCCGTGCGCCCGACCGACCTCGCCCGCCTGCCCCGCGAATTCTCACGCCAGGCCGAGAGCATCGAACAGGCAAAGCTCTACGACCTCATCTGGACGCGCACCATCGCCAGCCAGATGGAATCCGCCGAGCTCGAGCGCACCAGCGTCGACATTGCCGCCACCGTCAACGCACCGGGTGCGCCCTACAAGCGCGTCGACATGCGCGCCACCGGCCAGGTCGTGCGCTTCGACGGCTTCCTGAAATTATACCAGGAAGGCAAGGACGACGAAGACGACGAGGACGGCGGCCGCCTGCCGCCGATGGCGCAGGGCGACCGCCTGTCGAAGGAGCGCATCGAGGCCGACCAGCATTTCACCGAGCCGCCGCCGCGCTTCACGGAAGCGACACTGGTCAAGCGCATGGAAGAACTCGGCATCGGGCGCCCGTCGACCTACGCCTCGACGCTCGCGGTGCTGCGCGACCGTGAATATGTGCGCGTCGACAAGAAGCGCCTCGTGCCGGAAGACAAGGGACGCATCGTCACCGCCTTCCTCGAAAGCTTCTTCCCGCGCTATGTGGAATATGACTTCACCGCCGGGCTGGAAGAAAAGCTCGACAAGGTCTCCAACCACGACGGCGATTACAAGCAATTGCTGCGCGACTTCTGGAAGGAGTTTTCAGAAGCCCTTGCAGGCACGAAGGATCTGCGCACCACGCAGGTGCTCGACAATCTCAACGACCTGCTCGCGCCGCACATTTTTCCAGACAAGGGCGACGGCGGCAATCCGCGCACCTGTCCGTCCTGCAACGCCGGACAATTGTCGCTGAAACTGTCGAAATTCGGTGCCTTCATCGGCTGCTCGAATTATCCAGAATGCAAGTTCACCCGCACGCTGACGCCCGGTGCCGATGGCGACACGCGTCCGGGCGTGCGTGTGCTGGGCAATGATCCCGTCACGGGCGACGAAGTCACGCTGCGCGATGGCCGCTTTGGCGCCTATGTGCAGCTGGGCGAAGGCGAAAAGCCGAAACGCTCGTCGCTGCCCAAGGGCCTGTCGGCGGGCGACGTCACGCTCGAGCAGGCGCTGGCCCTGCTGGCGCTGCCGCGCGAAGTCGCGCGCCATCCCGAAAGCGGCGAGCCGATCGTCGCGGGCATCGGACGCTACGGCTCCTATGTGCAGCACGGAAAGACCTACGCCAATCTCGGCCGTGACGACGACGTGCTGGGCATCGGCGCCAATCGCGCGGTGGATCTGATCCTGACCAAGGAATCCGGCGGCGGCGGCAGCCGTTTCGGCGGCGGCGGGTCCTCGCGCGCGGTCGGCGACCATCCCAAGGGCGGCGCCATCTCGATCAAGTCGGGCCGTTTCGGGCCTTATGTCGCCTGGAACAAGGTCAATGCGACAATCCCCAAGGGGACCGACCCGGAGACCTTCACCCTGGAACAATCGGTCGCGCTGCTGGAGGCCAAGCAGAACGGCTCGGACGCGGGCTCCGGCAAAGTGCTGGGCCAGCATCCGTCGGGCGGCGCGGTGACCGTGAACGCCGGCCGCTTCGGGCCTTATGTGAA
>CAIWVR010000540.1 GCA_903916165.1 uncultured Hyphomicrobiales bacterium
CGCTGCGCGCCTCGCAATGATGAGGCGTGGGGCGAACGCCCAGACGCACCGATGGTTCGCTTCAGGCCGCCTTTGTCGCGGCAACCATCGGCATCAGCTCAGCCAGTTCGCTGAGCGACACGACGGACGCATATTTGGCTTCCATGTCGAACAGATTGGCGGCATGGGCGAAGGGCGAGCGGTCGAAACAGCATTCATCGACCACGAAGGTCTGGAAGCCGTGCGAGAAACCGTCGACGACGGAGGCGCGCACGCAGCCCGAGGTCGAGACTCCACAGAACACCAGCGTGTCAACATGCTGCTGGACCAGATAGGACGTCAGCGGCGTCTGGAAAAAGGCGCTTGCGCGCGTCTTCCCCAAAACCCATTCGTCGGCGCGCGGCGTGATCGCCTCGGGGAAATCATTGGCGCCTTGCGGCGCAGCCTTGGTCCGCTTCGACTTCGTCGCCTTGCCGGCATAGGGCGTGTTGGCAGGGGCAGAATTCGTGAAGACGATCGGCAGGCCGCGCTCGCGGAACATCGCAATCAGCTGGACGATTTTCGGCATGGCTTCCCAGGACACCGGCCCGCAGGCGGAGCCGAAACTCGCGATCGACTCTTGCAGCGTCTGCCCCTCATAGCCGGTGAAGGCGAAGGTCACGTCAACGACGATGAGCGCGGGCGACTGGCCCAGCGTCATGTCGGTCAGAAAGCCCGCGCTCCTGTAGGTGACGAGCTCTGATTCGGGGATCAGTTTCATCCAGTCCTTCATGGCCGTTCCTCACTTCACCTGTTTGGCAAGTTCGACGATCTCGGGATCGACGAAGCGGCTGACGTCTGTCGAGCCCTCGAGGTCGCCGAGGCTCTTCATCGCTTCAGCCAGGACCTTGACCTGGCTGCCCTCGATCAGTCCGACCCGGTCGAAGATCTTGATCTTGAGGTAATAATCGTAGCTCTTCTCGATGTCGCCGCGCTCGGAGCCGGATTCCTTGACGAGAATGTCGATGGCCTCGGTGCGGTTGGCGGGGTCGTTGAAATAATCGACGCCCCTGGCGACGCCCTTCAGGAAGGTGACCAGCGCCGGCTTATGCGCCTTCGCCTAGGCCGTATTGGCGGAATAGCCCGTAAACGGCATATCGGTCACATAATCACTCAGCGCGCCCAGACTGGAAAAACCGGCCCCCTCCGCCTTGAAGCTGAAGGGCGGCACGAGGATGGTCGCATCCACCGCGCCCGATGCCAGCGCCGCGAAGCGGGCCGCCGCCGTGCCGGCGAAGACAAGGTCGTAATCGGTGGGCTTCAGGCCATTGGGCGCCATCATGCGCTCAAGATAGATGCGCGTAATGTCCTTCACGCCGCCGATCGAAATGATCTTGCCCTTGAGATCCTTCAGCGATTTCAGGCCGGGCTTGCCATAGACTGAATAGGGTGGGATCTGCGTCTCGACGCGCAGCAGGGTGACCGGGGCACCCTTGTCGATGGCGCGCAGCGGATCGGCAAGCCCGCCCGAGGCGAGATTGACCGACCCCGCTGTCAATTGCTGGACAATGGCCGACGAGGATTGCGCGGCGATCAGGTCCACGGTGAGGCCGCCCTCGGCGAAATAGCCTTTCTGCTGGGCGATGAAGACCGGCCATTGCTGGGCGGAGCCGCGCCCCGTGGTCCCCATCAGGATCGTATCTGCCGCAGAAGCAGGCATCTGGCCCAGGGCGAGAATCGCCACCGCCAGCAGCTTGGTCGTCAGTGCACGCATATCATCCTCCTCGCAGGCCCGCTCCCGAGCGGCAGCATTGTCCCGTCCCGGTGTCCGGATGACAACAAGCAAATGGCGGGCCGCGAAAGCGACCTTGCGTCATTTATGGTCAAGCTCTAGCATGAGACCCGTTGATGATTTTTTTTTAAAAAATTGCGGAGAGCCCATGCGCCCTGCCGTCGCCGAATTTCCCGGCGCAGACCCTTTGAGATGGATGGACGTGCTTGCCAATGACATGATCACGGCAGGTTACACCGAGATGATCGCCGAAGTGGGCGTCCGCGCGCCCATCGTGCGCTGCCACGCACTGATGTGGCGCGGGGTCCTCACAGGGCGCGAGGGTGTCGGCACATTCCGACGGGAATTGACCCGCCTCTCCCTCACCGCAGGCCTCGATGAACGCCATATCGAGTATATCAACTGCCTGGTCATGGCCGAGTTGCTGGAAACGATCGCCGCGCGCTACTCGAGATCTCCACGCGAAGCCAGCCGACTGAGCTATGAGGTCGCGCGCGCGGCCTGCCGGATCGCAGTAGAGCCATCCACAGCGCCTGTTGCGTCGCCCCTCGGCCGGACACAGGGCACGTCCGAGCCCCAAGCGCAGCGATTGGTGCTTGCAAAGCAGGGCGCATAAGCTCATCTCCGCAAGGTCTTGGCCAGCATGGCCGCGGCGGAGGGAGACGGACGTTGAACCATATGTGGTCGCCGCAGCAGGACCGCGCGCTGGTCGAGATTGCCACCTGGCTGAAGACAGGCCGGCCACAGATCTTCCGCCTCTTCGGTTACGCGGGCACCGGCAAGACCACGCTCGCGCGCCACATCGCCGAGGGCATAGACGGCGATGTCGTCTTCGCCGCCTATACCGGCAAGGCAGCCCTGGTGCTGCGCTCAAAGGGCTGCGACGACGCCCGCACCATCCACAGCCTCATCTACCGACCGCAGGATATCGATTCGGAGGTGCCCTCCTTCGTCATCAACGAGCAAAGCCCGGCGAATGCCGCGAGCCTGATCATCGTCGATGAATGTTCGATGGTGGATGAAGATCTCGGTCGCGACCTCCTGTCCTTCGGCCGCCCGGTGCTCGTGCTCGGCGATCCGGCGCAATTGCCGCCCGTCAAGGGCGGCGGCTTCTTTACCGAGGCCCAGCCCGACTTCATGCTGACCGAGGTGCACCGGCAGGCGGCCGACAATCCGATCATCCGCATGTCAATGATCGTGCGCGAGGGTGGACGGCTGGAGCGTGGTGCCTATGGGGAGAGCAGCGTCATCGCGCGCGACGCGATTGATTCCGCCACTGTCACGCGCGCAGATCAGGTTCTGGTCGGCCTCAACCGCACACGAAAACTCTACAACAAACGGCTGCGCGAATTATTCGGCTTCTCTGGCTCGCTGCCGGAGGCGGGCGACAAGCTCGTCTGTCTGAAGAACGACCGCAAGAAAGGCCTGCTGAACGGCGGCATCTGGACGGTCAAGCTCATGGCACCGGCGCGTTCGGGCAAGTTGCGCATGAGCCTCGTGCCGGAGGATGATGCCGCCCGCAAGCCGCTGCGTGTACGCGTGCTGCCCGCCTTCTTCGAAAGCGAGGAGGAAATTCCCTACACGCTGCGCCGCGATTCCGACGAATTCGACTTTGGCTATGCGCTCACTGTGCACAAGGCGCAGGGCTCGCAATGGAACGACATGGTTCTGTTCGATGAATCCTGGGCGTTTCGCGAGCACCGCAGCCGCTGGCTCTACACCGGCATCACCCGCGCCGCCGAGCGCATCACCATCGTCACTTGACGGGAACGGGCACCCCATGCACGATTTGATCGAAGCCGTTCTTGCATTCGTACGCTTGCATGATGTCTACGCGGCACCACTGGTCTTCCTGCTCGCCTTCGGCGAATCGCTGGCGCTGGTTTCGCTTTTGCTGCCTGCCACCGTGCTTCTGGTGGGCGTTGGTGCCTTGATCGGTGCCTCGGGTATTGCATTCTGGCCGATCTACTTCGGCGCGGCGATCGGTGCGGCGCTTGGCGACTGGCTGTCCTACTGGCTGGGGCGGCACTACCACGAGCAGATCGCGCGCACATGGCCTCTGTCACGCCATCCCGACCTGATGCCGCGTGGCCATGCCTTTTTCGCAAAATGGGGTTGGTCGGGCATTTTCATCGGCCGCTTCTTCGGTCCGCTGCGCGCCATCGTGCCGCTGGTCGCGGGTGCCTGCGAAATGCCGCGCGCGCCATTCCAGGTCGCCAACTGGACATCGGCCTTCGTCTGGGCCGGCCTGATCCTCGGCCCCGGTGCCTTTGGCCTCACGACGTTGAAGGACTATTTTCCCTTCTGAGCGCGCCCCTGCCCCCGCCCCACAAGACCGTGCGTCACCGCGCATTGACATCGACGAAGCCTTCTTCTGCGGTGCAGGGGAAGGCTTTTTCAGGCTGCACTGCCAACCTGATCTCACGCAAGGACACAGGCATTGGCTTATGACAGGGTGCGCCCATCCGCCCCCTCGCGGATCGACGGACAGCGATTTATATGCTGGAATGAATCCAGACTGCGCAAGGGATCAGGCTTGCGCGCATCCGTCTGACCGGGTGCCCCATGAAGGACAGATGAGATGGAGTATCGGCGTTATTTCGGACAGGCGATCGACCGCCTCAAGGCTGAGCGCCGCTACCGGGTATTCGCGGATCTCGAACGCGACGCCGACCGTTTTCCGCTCGCAACCTGGCGCCCGGACAATGGTGCCTCGCAAGAGGTCGTCATCTGGTGCTCCAATGATTATCTCGGCATGGGCCGCCACCCGCGCGTGATCGAGGCGATGACGACGGCCGCGCAGAAACATGGTGCCGGTGCCGGCGGCACGCGCAACATTTCAGGCACCAACCATCCGCTCGTGCAGCTTGAAGCCGAACTCGCGGATCTGCACGGCAAGGACAATGCGCTTGCCTTCACCTCGGGCTGGATCTCGAATCTCGCCGGCATTTCGACCATTGCCGAGCTGCTGCCCAATTGCCTGATCATCTCGGATGCACTGAACCACAATTCCATGATCGAGGGCGTGCGCCGCTCGGGCTGCGAGAAGGTGATCTTCCGCCACAATGACGTTGCCCACCTCGAGGAAATCCTGATCGCTGCCGGCCACGACCGCGCCAAGCTCGTCGTGTTCGAAAGCCTGTACTCGATGGACGGCGACATTGCGCCCGTCGGCGAGATCGCCGCTGTCTGCAAGAAGCACAATGCCATGTCCTATGTGGACGAGGTCCATGCGGTTGGTCTCTACGGCCCGCGCGGCGGCGGCATTTGCGAACGCGATGGTGTCATGTCCCAGATCGACGTGATCGAGGGCACGCTGGCCAAGGGTTTTGGGACGCTGGGCGGCTATATTGCAGCCGATGCCGTGATCATCGATGCGGTGCGCTCCTATGCACCCTCCTTCATCTTCACCACCGCCCTGCCGCCCGCCGTCGCGGCGGCCGCCGGTGCCGCTGTGCGCCAGTTAAAGAATTCGCAGGACGAGCGCAGGCTGCAGCAGCAGCAGGTGGCGCGCACCAAGGCTGCCCTGGCCGCCGCCGAAATTCCGGTGATGGCCAATGCCTCGCACATCGTGCCGGTCTTTGTCGGCGACGCGGAACTCTGCAAGAGCGCCAGCGACATCCTGCTCGAACGGCACGGCATCTACATCCAGCCGATCAATTATCCGACCGTTGCCCGCGGCACGGAGCGCCTGCGCGTCACGCCGACGCCCTACCATACGGATGCCCATATTGCTGCCCTCGTCGAGGCCCTGCAAGATGTCTGGCGCCGTCTCGGCCTGCCCTTTGGCGCAACGCCGCAGCCGGGCACGATGGAGGCCCTGCCGCACCC
>CAIWVR010000541.1 GCA_903916165.1 uncultured Hyphomicrobiales bacterium
CATATCGGCATGCAGGCCCTCGGGTGTGTCGCTTTCCGCGCTGAGCCCGTGGTCATAGGCACCCTCCGCCACCCAGGCGGAATGTTCGAAAATGCCGCCGAAGCGGGCGATGAAATCATCGCGGGAGAGGCTTCTCACGATCACGGGCAGGCGCTCCACTCATCATCCATTCTGTGCGATCCAATTGCACAGCCGCGGCTTCGCGTCTAAGCAATTTGCGACGAAAGCCGGTTTACCCGGCACCGAGATTCCCCCTAGCATGCCAAGGTCGCGGGCCGCGGCCCAGGAGTTCCGATGTCCGATTTAACCTCAGGCGGCCGCCTGACCACACATATTCTCGACACGGCGGCGGGCCGGCCGGCCGCGGGCGTCGCCATTTCCCTCTATGCCATCGGTGCCGACGGCGCGGCGGCGCTGGTCTCCCGGCATGTCACCAATGCGGATGGCCGCTGCGACGCCCCGATCCTGTCGGGCGCGACGATGAAGGCGGGCATCTATGAGCTGGTCTTCGAGATCGCCGCCTATTTCCGGCAGACTGGCGTGGCGCTTGCAGAGCCGCCTTTTCTGGACCGCATTCCGATCCGTTTCGGCCTGGCCGATGCGGGCGCGCATTATCACGTGCCGCTGCTCGTCTCGCCTTATGGTTTCTCGACTTACAGGGGTAGCTAGGTGACTCTCGCTCTTGTCCTCAGCGAATGGGGAAATTTCCTTCTGCGCTGGACCCATGTGATCGCGGGCATCGCCTGGATCGGCTCGTCCTTCTATTTCGTCCATCTCGACCTGTCGCTGCGCAAGCATGACGGGCTGGCGCAAGGCGTCGGCGGCGAGGCCTGGCAGGTCCACGGCGGCGGCTTCTACAATATGGTGAAATATGTCGTCGCCCCGCCGCACCTGCCCAAGGAGCTGACCTGGTTCAAATGGGAGGCCTATGCCACCTGGCTGTCGGGCTTCGCGCTGTTCATCTCGCTTTATTACACCAATGCCGAGCTCTATCTGATCGACCGCACGGTGCTGGACATTTCGTCTTCGACCGCGATCGCCATCAGCCTCGGCGGCATGGTCGCCGGCTGGGTGATCTATGATTTGATGTGCAAGTCGCGGCTGGGCCACAACGATCTTCTGCTCGGCATTGTCGGCTTTGTCCTGCTGGTGGCGGCCTCCTATGGCTACACGAAAGTGTTTTCGGGCCGCGGCGCCTATGTGCAGATCGGCGCGATCATCGGCACGATCATGGTCGCCAGCGTGGCGATGACCATCATCCCCAACCAGCGCAAGATCGTCGTCGACCTGCTGGCGGGCCGCACGCCTGACCCGGCGCTCGGCGCGGCGGGCAAGCAGCGTTCTGTCCACAACAATTACCTGACGCTGCCGGTCGTCTTCCTGATGATCTCGAACCATTATCCGCTGGCTTTTGCGAGCCGCTGGAACTGGGTCATCATCGGGCTGGTCGTCGTCATCGGCGTCACGGTGCGCCACTTCTACAATTCGCGCCATGCACACCAGCCGACGCCATGGTGGACCTGGGCCGTGGCAGCTGCGGCATTCATCGCCATCGTGATCCTGTCCTCGCCCGGCGCCTTCATGAGCAAGAGCGCGGGCGTGGCACCCGCGCGGCAGGTGGCCTTCACCGAGGTGCAGGATATTGTCATGTCGCGCTGCTCGATGTGCCATGCGGCCGAGCCTGTCTGGGACGGCATTGGCGTGCCGCCCAAGGGCGTGATGCTGGAAACGCCGGCCCAGATCCGCCAACATGCCAGCGCCATCTATCTGCAGGCGGCGATGACGCATGCCATGCCACCGGGTGGCAATCTCACCGAGATCAGCGACGAGGACCGTGCCGCGCTCGCCGCCTGGTACGAAGCCGGGGCCAAGGCCCAGTGACGGATGGCCGACGCATCGCCGTTCTCGGTGAGGCGCTGGTCGATGTTGTGCAACAAGCGGACGGCATGTCGCGCGCCTGCGCCGGCGGGTCGGGCCTGAACACCGCACTTGCCCTGGCCCGCCTCAACGCGCCCGTCGCCTTCTGCGGCGTGCTCTCGACAGACGATGATGGCACATGGCTTGCCCGGATCCTTGCAGGCGAAGGCGTCGATCTCGCCCGCGCGCTGCGCAGCGACCTGCCTTGCCCGCGGGTGATCGCGACACCCGGTGCCGACGGTTCGCCAGCTTACGATCTGCGTCTGTCGGGCACCGCACTCGAGGCCGCGCCCGGTGCCTGGCGCATGCCCGACGCTCTCCTCCATCTGCATGCCACCTCCTTCGCCTCCACGACCGGCGTGCAAGGCGACGCCGCTTGGGCTGCGATGGCGCAGGCGCACGGCACCGCCTCCGTCAGTTTCGATCCGAATGTTCGTCTGGCTGCCCTTCCGTCACGGGCGCAAGCGCGCGCGCTGATCGCTGCGCGGGTCGCACAGGCCGACATCGTGAAGGTCAGCGCCGAGGATCTCGAGGCGCTTGGCGATCCCTCGCATGAACTCCTGCAAGACTGGCGTGCACATGGCGACAAACTCGTCATTGTCACGCTCGGGCCTGACGGTGCCGTGGCATTTTTCGACGGCTGCGAGGTGCAGGTCGAAGCATCGGTCGTCAACGTCCGCGACACGATCGGCGCCGGGGACACATTCATGGCCGCCCTGCTGGCCGAAATGCAGCGCGACGGTGCCCTTGGCACGCAATGCGGCCGGCACGAGGCGCCGCAAGTCGCGCGATGGCTGAATTTTGCGGTGCGCGCTGCGGCCCTGTGCTGCACGCGCGACGGCTGCGATCCACCACGGCGCGAAGAGATCTGAAATGTGCCCGACGGCGAAATGAGTTGCGCGCCCAGCGTGAACCGCCTAGAGAGGCGCGCCTGTCACACAAGGAAGCTCCATGCGTCCCTCCCAACGCGCCGTCGATGAAATGCGCCCCGTTTCGCTTGAGCGCGCCGTTGCGCGCTATGCAGAAGGGTCGTGCCTCGTGAAATTCGGCGAAACGCATGTGCTGTGCACCGCGTCTCTCGAAGACAAGCCGCCGATGTGGCTGCGCGGACAGGGTCGTGGCTGGGTGACGGCGGAATATTCCATGCTGCCGCGCGCCACCGCGACGCGCACGCGCCGTGAAGCCACCTCCGGCAAGCAGTCCGGACGGACGCAGGAAATCCAGCGGCTCATCGGCCGCTCGCTGCGCGCGGTGGTCGACCTGCAGGCGCTCGGCGAACGCCAGATCACGGTCGATTGCGACGTGCTGCAGGCCGATGGCGGCACGCGCACGGCAGCGATCACCGGTGCCTGGGTCGCGCTGCACGATTGCCTCAAGTGGATGCGCTCGCGCTCGATCATCAAGGACATGCCGATCCGCGACCATGTCGCCGCCATTTCCTGCGGCGTCGCGCGCGGAACGCCCGTCCTCGATCTCGACTATGCCGAGGATTCCACCGCCGAGACCGACGCCAATTTCGTCATGACCGGATCGGGCGGACTGGTCGAAGTGCAGGCCACGGCGGAAGCCGCGATCTTCACCGACGAGCAACTCGCCGCCATGATGGGCCTCGCGCGGCACGGTATCA
The DNA here is from genome assembly GCA_903916165.1 of uncultured Hyphomicrobiales bacterium. Taxonomy (GTDB): domain Bacteria; phylum Pseudomonadota; class Alphaproteobacteria; order Rhizobiales; family Beijerinckiaceae; genus Terripilifer. The sequence goes on from CAIWVR010000541.1 coordinate 3,545, forward strand.
TGCGTCTCGTTGACTTGCAGAAAGCCACAATTGCCTGAAGGCGGGACGGCGCGGCCCAGCAAAGCTGCGCCGCGGCGGGACATGCGAAATTTTGCACTGCAGCAAAATTTCGCCTTCATTCGGGCGAATGTATTACACATTTCGTAGCAATCGGGGCGATGTTTAAGCTTCCGCTCCGCCCGCAAGTGTGGTTACCTGATCATCCTAAAGAATAATAAGCGCGGTCACGAACACTCAATCGTTCGAAGCTCCGGGCAAGGAAACGTCGAGAGACAGGGCTGAAACCGTCGTTCAGACGCCGCCTTTTCGAAGCCGCTGCGCAGAGCAGCGGTCTGGCGCTCAACTCTCCTTTTGGAATTAGACGCGTCGAGACAGCTTACCGGAATCGCGATGGGCCAGATGTGCAGGACAAGCAGAGGAAAGCTGGCGGCTCTTGCCGCAGCCTATCTGCATGCGTTCGTGCTGATGGTCTCCCTCGTGCTGGTGCCTGCAGATCCGCTGTTCAAAACATTTGAAAACGTCACGACCCTCGCACTGACCGATGCTTCGGTCGACGATAATATCGAAGACGGCAAGATTGACGGAGACGACCAGTCCTTCTGGACCCTTGCACAGCGTGCTCGTGTCAGCCTGCGTGACGGCAAACGCAGGTGCCATTCCCAGGAGGCTCCCCGAGCCAGCGGCTGCGGCCGCTCTTTTCACGCGCGTGGACCGCCCGTGTCGACGATCTGACGCAGCCGCCTCCGGGCGGCAGCTAAAATCGCGCAATGAAGGTCATCCTTCCCGTGGGCCAATCCGCCTGCGGCAGCCGGCATAACCAAAACAAATGCTGGCCTGACGGACGATCTTGGAAAAGATTTAGGGGAATTTCATGGAAATCTGGGATGCACTTGGTCAGGGCCTTGCGCTGATCTTGGAGCCGCATCGAATGCTGCTTCTCTGGGGTGGCGTGCTCTGCGGTCTCGCGCTTGGCATTCTGCCAGGCATTGGTGGCGTGGCCGGCACGGCCCTTCTGCTGCCGTTTACCTATAATATGGACCCGGCGGCCGCCATGGCGCTGCTGCTCGGCCTTGCCGCAACGACGACGCACGGCGATCCGATCTCGGCCATCGTGCTTGGCGCGCCCGGCCATGCAGCCTCGGCCGCGACGGCGCTCGACGGCTATCCGATGACCAAGCGCGGCGAAGGTGCCCGTGCTCTGGGCGCGGCCTACATGTCGGCTCTCATGGGCGGCCTCTTCGGCGCGGTCCTGATGGCTGTCGCCCTGCCGATCGTGCGTCCGCTGATCCTGTTCATCGGCTCGCCGGAACTGCTGGCGCTCGCCGTGTTCGGTATTTCCATGGTCGCCGTGCTGTCGGGCAACACCCCGCTGCGTGGCCTGACCATGGCCTGCTTCGGCATCATGCTCGCCATGATCGGCTCCGACCCGCAGACCGGCACGCTCCGCTGGACGATGGACAGCCTTTACCTCTGGGAAGGTCTGCCGCTCGTTCCGCTGACGCTCGGCGTCTTCGCGCTTCCCGAACTCTGCGACCTTCTCGTTGCCCGCACCGCGGTCGTCGAACAGGGCAAGATGCAGAACAACTGGAAGGGCCTCTGGCAGGGTTCGGCTGACTGCTTCACCCATTGGTGGCTGAACATCCGCTGCGCCTGGATCGGCTCCGTCATCGGTGCCATTCCCGGCATCTCGGCCTCGGTGATCGACTGGATCTCCTACGCTCACGCGCTCAAGACCGAAAAGGGCGCTCGCCTGACCTTCGGCCAGGGCGACGTGCGCGGCGTGATCGCGGCGGAATCGGCGACCTGCTCGCGTGAGGGCGGTGCCCTCATCCCGACGATCGTGTTCGGCGTGCCTGGCTCTGCCGGCATGGCGATCCTGCTCGGCGCCTTCCTGATGCATGGCCTGGTCCCCGGACCGGAAATGCTCACGAAGCACCTTGCCGTGACCTATTCGATGGTGTGGTCGATCGCGATCGCCAACATCCTCGGCTCGGGCCTCTGCTACATCTTCTCCAGCCAGTTCGCGAAGCTCGCGGGCCTGCGCTACACGCTGATCCTGCCGCTGGTCCTCTCGCTCGTCTATATCGGCGCGTTCGAAGGCCATCGTAACTGGGGCGATCTCTTCTCGCTCCTGTTCTTCGGCATTTTCGCCTGGGGCATGAAGCACTTCAAATGGCCGCGTCCGCCGTTGGTTCTCGGCTTCATTCTCGGCGCGATCCTCGAGCGTTACATGTTCATCTCGATCCAGCGTTACGGCGCTTCGTGGATGCTGCGTCCGCTCGTTGTGATCCTGTTCGCGATGGCGCTGCTCAGCCTGGTTCGTCCATTCCTCATCGACGTGAAGGCACATGGCGGCATCAGGGGCATGCTCTCGGACTTCCATGCTCCGAAGTTCAACCTGACCCACATTTTCCCCATCTTCATGCTCGGCCTGTTCGGCGTGATGATGGCGGAAGCCGTGACCTGGAACTTCTCGGCCAAGATCATTCCGATGATCGTGGGAACCGGCGCGATCTTCTTCTGCCTCATTTCGCTTTTGAACGAAGTGTTCAAGGGCGACACGCACAAGCGTCGTGAAGTGGAAGCAAAGGAACGCGGTGAAGTCGCCGAGAAGATGCACATGGACATCGCCTCGACCATTAACCACATGGAAACGAAGGAGATCATCCTTCGCGGCGTGATCTTCTTTGGCTGGATGATCGGCTTCCTCGCCTCCATGGCATTGATCGGCCTCATCCCGACCGTGCCGATGTTCATCGTGCTGTTCATGCGCATCGAGGGCCGCGAGCCCTGGCGGATTACCATCCCGATGGCCTTCTGCGTCACGGTGCTCGTCTATGGCCTGTTCGACCAGCTGCTGACGATCCCGTGGCCAGGTTCGGTCCTGGGCGATTACTGGGTGTGGTGGAAAGCCAACATCCCGAGCGCCTGATCGATCCAGATCAACGCCTGATCCAGAAACCGCCGGAGGAAACTCCGGCGGTTTTTTTATGGGTCCCCGGTGTTCGGGCGCACGGCGAGGCCGGGCGCTCCCAGGCGAAACACAAAGGGGGACAGACTGGACACAGGTGCCAGGACGCGGTGCGCCCTGACCCTTTGGAACCCGAGGGCGTTCGACAAGGCCTTGGGGTTTCAGCCTCGTCCAAAGGCTGTCGGGACATCGACCTTCCTCAATTCAACATCTCGGACGGGCTTGCATGTCCTGTGTGTAATAATATAACATAACTCTTCCTCTCAGAAAGCCCCGACGTGACCGACGATCCCGCACTTTCCCTGCACCCCCACTCGCACAGCCGCCCCGGCCGCCCGCTGCGCCTGTCGTTTCTGCGGCACTCGGCCGCACAGCGGCTTGTCGGTGCAAGCACAGCCATCGCCCTGCTCTGGGCAGCCGTCTTCTGGGCCCTGCCATGAACACGTCACGGCAGGGCACCACGCCCCACCCGCGCGGTCCCGCAATCCATTTCACCGATCTGACGCTGGGTTATGACCGCCACCCAGCGGTCCATCATTTGACCGCCGAGATCGAAGCCGGCGGCATGGTCGCCATCGTCGGCCCCAACGGAGCCGGGAAATCAACGCTGCTCAAATCGGTCGCCGGCGCGCTCGCGCCATTGGGCGGCGGCATACGGGTCGAGGGGGGGCTGCGACGCACCATTGCCTATCTGCCGCAGCTTGCAGAGATCGACCGCACGTTTCCGATCTGCCTCTACGATCTCGTCGCAACCGGCCTGTGGTGCCGGACCGGATTGTTCGGGGGCTTTTCCCGCGCCGATCGCGACGCAGTCGCGCAGGCGCTGGCCCATGTCGGCCTGACCGGCTTCGAGCGGCGCACCATCGACGCGCTCTCGGGTGGCCAGATGCAACGCGCCCTGTTTGCCCGCCTCATGCTGCAGGACGCCGACGTGATCCTGCTCGACGAACCGCTCACCGCCGTCGACACAAAAACCGCCGCGGACCTGCTCGCGATCCTGCGCGGCTGGCATGCCGAGCGGCGCACCATTCTCGCCGTCCTGCATGACCTGAGCCTTGTACGAGAGCTGTTTCCGCAAACACTCCTGCTGGCGCGCAAACGTGTCGCCTTCGGCGCGACCGCCGATGTTCTCTCGCCAGCCAATCTGCAAAAGGCGCGACATATGATCGAGGCCTTCGATGAAGCCGCGCATATCTGCGAACAGGACAGGGCTGCCGCGCAATGACCTTTCATGAGCTGCTGATCGCACCCTTCACTGAATTCGAATTCATGCGCCG
>CAIWVR010000542.1 GCA_903916165.1 uncultured Hyphomicrobiales bacterium
GAACCTTCTGGCGCTCAATGCCGGCGTCGAAGCCGCCAGGGCGGGAGATGCCGGTCGCGGCTTCGCCGTGGTCGCCTCCGAAGTTCGCGCTCTGGCACAGCGCTCTGCCGAGGCTGCAAAGGAAATCAAGACGCTGATTTCGGCATCGGCGACACAGGTCACCAATGGCGTCAAACTGGTTCATGAGACCGGAAGCGCGCTGCATCTCATCGTCAAGGAAGTCGCCGACATCCGCGAAGCCGTGACCGCAATTGCCGCCGGCGCGACCGAACAGGCCACCGGCCTGCAGGAAATCAACAATGCCGTCGGACAGATGGATCAGATCACGCAGCAGAATGCTGCAATGGTCGAAGAATCGGCCGCATCGAGCCATACGCTGGCAAAAGAGGCCGACAAGCTCAACGCCAATGTCGCCCGCTTCGAGACCGGCGTCACGCGCGCCGCCCCCACGACGGCCCGCCCTGGCAACAGCCGTGCGCCGAAAGCCGCACGCGCTCCGCTGCGGAAGCCGGCCATCGACGCAAGCCGCACGCAAGAACCAATGCGCATGGTGGCGAACGGAGGCTTCGCTGCAGCAGCGATGCCCAGCGGCCGCGCCGAGTCCTGGGAAGAGTTTTGAGGAGGGATCATGTCAAAGAATCTGGCCAGGCAGGACATTCTGAAACTGCCCGAGATCCTCGACATCACGGAAGCAACGCCGCTCGCCGGAGAGCTTTTGAGGCTCCGGGGAACCGAGATCCGGATCGATGCAAGCCACGTTCGCAAGCTCGGAGGTCAATGCCTGCAGGTTCTCCTTTGCGCCAATGCAACGGCCATGCAGGACGGCGTTCATTTCGAGATGCTGCATCCCTCCGAAGACTTCATGCAATCCATTACCGCCTATGGTCTCGACTTTTCGCACTTCAGCTCGCAGGAGCAAGCAATATGAAAAAGATGATTTTGACAGTCGACGACTCCCGCACGATGCGGGAAATGCTGAAGGCGACACTGCTGGGCGCTGGCTACGAGGTCCTGCAGGCCGAAGACGGCGTTCATGGCCTTGAGGTTCTCGCCGGTTCCAATCCCGATGTCATTCTGACCGACATCAACATGCCCCGCATGGACGGGTTTGGTTTCATCGAAGGCGTGCGCAAGGACCAGCGCTACCGCTCTGTTCCCATTCTTGTGCTCACCACGGAAGGCGAGACCGAGAAGAAGGATCGTGCACGGCGCGCCGGCGCGACCGGCTGGATCGTCAAGCCTTTCGATCCTGAAAAGCTGATCAACGCCATTCGCCGCCTCGCTGCCTGAAAATTTTTGGAAAGGGACAGCCATGGATACGATGGCAGCCATCAAGCAGACGTTCTTCCAGGAGTGCGAAGAACAGCTGGTTGAACTTGAAAGTGGATTGCTCGCGCTCGACAATGGAACCAGCGAGCCCGACACGATCAATGCCGTGTTCCGAGCCGTCCATTCGATCAAGGGCGGTGCCGGAGCTTTCGGACTTGAGCAACTGGTTCGTTTCGCACATACGTTCGAGACGTCGCTCGACCTTGTGCGCAGCGGCAAGGTCAATGCCACGCGCAGCATCCTGAAGACCATGCTGACGGCAGCCGACACGCTCGCCGATCTTGTCCGCAGCGCCCGCGAAGGCACCCATGCGGATGATGCAGAAATCACGCGCATGGTGCAGCAGCTCGAAGCAGCCTGCGGCCCTGCTGCGCCAGAGGCACCGGTCGCTGCTGTCGAGGATGATCCCGACTTCACGCCAATTCAGGTTTCTCTGGACGATCTGTTTTCCGGCCCGGGTGGCGAGAGGCAAGGCTTCAATGTGCGGTTCGAACCCAAGACCGGGTTCTATGCACGCGCCAACGAGCCGCTCATTCTTCTGCGCGATCTCGCGCGGCTGGGCGAGACGAAGGTGACCTGCGACCTGGCGCGCCTGCCGACTTTGGCCGAGCTTGATCCGGAAGGTGCCTATCTCGCCTGGAATGTCGTTCTCGACACGGAAGCAACAGAAAGCGCGATTCGAGACATTTTCGAATTTGTCGAATTTGATTGCGACATTTCGGTCGAAGCGATCCAGAGCGAGTCTGCTTTCGACGACGATGCCTATGCCAAGCTGCTGTCCCTCGCCGCCGGCGATGCGCAGACGGCCCTGCCGGAGCCGGTTGAACCCATCCTGCAGAAACTGGCGGCAGAGGTGCAAAGCCGGAATGAAGAGGCGGCCGCGCGCAAGGGCGAATCGAGCAAGGGCTTCAACACGGCCGGCGCCACCATTCGCGTTGACCTCGACCGCGTGGAACGGCTGATCGATCTTGTCGGCGAACTCGTCATCAACCAGGCGATGCTGTCGCAGCGCGTTGCGGAAGCCAGGATCGCGCGCTCATCGGCGCTGGCAATGGGTCTTGATGATCTCGAACAGCTCTCGCGCGAAATCCAGGACAGCGTGATGGCCATTCGCGCACAGCCGGTGAAACCGATCTTCCAGCGCATGTCACGCGTCGTGCGTGAAGCCGCCGACATGACCGGAAAATCCGTCACCCTGCACTGTGATGGCGAGTCCACCGAAGTCGACAAGACCGTGATCGAGCGCCTGACCGATCCGCTCACGCACATGATCCGCAATGCCATCGATCATGGCATCGAGAAGCCCGAGGTCCGGCTGGCCGCAGGCAAGCCCGAGACCGGCCACATCAGGCTTGCGGCCATGCATCGCTCGGGACGCGTGGTGATCGAAATTTCGGATGACGGCGGCGGCATCAATCGCGAGCGCGTCAAGGCTGCGGCCATCTCCAAGGGCCTGATCGAACCCGATCTGCAAATGAGCGACGAGGACATCGACAATCTGATCTTCCTGCCAGGCTTCTCGACGGCTTCAACCGTCACCGACATGTCGGGACGCGGCGTTGGCATGGATGTCGTCAAGCGCTCCATCCAGGCGCTCGGCGGACGCATCACGATCTCCTCGACGCCCGGCAAGGGTTCGGCCTTCGTGATGAGCCTGCCACTGACACTTGCAGTGCTCGACGGCATGATTGTCAGCGTGGCGGAGGAAACGCTCATCGTGCCCCTGACAGCAATTGTCGAGACCTTGAAACCCTCGGTGACCGACATTTTCCACATGGGCGGCGACAGCCGGGTCATCCGCATTCGCGACCATTTCGTGCCGCTGATCGATATCGGCCACGTGCTCGGCTACCGGCAGGAAATTGCCGACCCGTCGAATTGCGTGATCGTCCTGATCGATCTGGAAGGCCAGGCGCGGCGCGCCCTGCTCGTCGATGCGATCCAGGGTCAGCGGCAAGTCGTCATCAAGAGCCTCGAGGCCAACTACCGCCGTGTCGACAGCATTGCCGCCGCGACGATCCTGGGCGACGGCCGTGTCGCGCTGATCCTCGACGTCGACGCTGTGGTCGAAAATGCCGACAGCAAATCCAGCCCGCCGATCCATGAAACAGCAGATCCCGAACTCGAAAGCGTGGAGTGACATCACATGTACGAGAAACCCGAAAGCTCCTCGACCCGCGAACTGATCGCCTTCCGTATCGACGGCCGCGAGTTCTGCGTCGACATCATGCAGGTACGCGACATTCGCGGCTGGACTCCGGCGACGCCGCTGCCGCATTCACCCGCTTACGTGCGCGGCGTGATCAACCTGCGCGGCGCGGTGCTGCCCGTGATCGACATGGCGACGCGGCTCGGCTGCAAGCCGACCGAGCCGAGCGTGCGCCACGTCATCATGGTCACGCAGGTCGAGAACCAGATCATCGGCCTTCTGGTCGATGCCGTGTCCGACATTCTGACCGTCACGGAGGCCGACATCCAGCCGACGCCGGATGTCGCCTCGGAACTCGCCAAGACCTTCGTGCGCGGCGTGCTCGCGATCGACGGTCGCATGATCAGCCTGATTGCGCTCGATCATGTCCTGCCCACTCAAGAACCGATGGCGGCATGACCTCGCTCAGCGCCAAGCCCAATGGAAGCGATTCGCACACGCTTGTGCCAGGTGAATTTCGCCTGACGTCCGAAGATTTCAGGGCGATCGCGCAGGCGATTTATTCCGACGCGGGCATTCACATGCCCGAGTCGAAAGCGACGCTTGTCTATTCGCGGCTGGCGCGGCGCCTGCGCGCACTCGGTCTGGAATCGTTCAAGGCCTATTGTGACCTGATCCGCTCCGACGAGGGCTTGGACGAGCGCCAGAAAATGCTGGCCGCCCTGACCACCAATGTGACGCGCTTCTTCCGCGAGTCGCATCATTTCGATCATCTGCGCGACAAGGCATTGCCAGTCCTGCTGGCGCGTGCTGCGAGTGGTGAATGCGTGCGCATCTGGTCGGCGGGCTGCTCGAACGGACAGGAAGCCTACACAATGGCGCTCGTGATCCTGACGCTTGCGCCCAAGGCCGCTGAGCTCGACCTGCGCATCCTCGCCAGCGATATCGATCCCAATGTCGTCGCAGAAGGCCGTATCGGCCGCTACGAAGACGGCGCACTCGCAGATGTCACGCCCGATCTTCGCCGTCGCTACTTCACGCGCACAACCGAGGGCGGTCGCGAGCTGAACGAGGTCAGCGAGGACATGAAGCGGATCGTGAGCTTTCGCGAACTCAACCTGTTCGCGCCGTGGCCGATGAAGAAGAAATTCGATCTCATCTTCTGCCGCAACGTCGCAATCTATTTCGACCAGGATCACCAAGCCAGCCTCTGGCAGCGTTTCGCTTCGGCGCTGACGCCCGGCGGTTTTCTCTACATCGGTCATTCAGAACGCTTGTCTGGACCAGCAACGGAAGTCTTCAGCAATGACGGGATTACAACCTGGCGCCTCGAGGCGGGTCGCTGACATGGACACGCAACGCTATCGCGTCCTGATCGTCGATGATTCGCCCACCATGCAAATGGTGCTCACGCAGATCCTGGCGCAGGATCCGCAGCTTGAGGTCGTCGGCACGGCGCTCGATCCCCACCAGGCGCGCGCGGCGATCAAGGAACTCGACCCCGACGTCATCACGCTCGACGTCGAAATGCCCAACATGAACGGGCTGGATTTCCTGGAACGCCTGATGCGGCTTCGCCCGATGCCGGTCGTCATGGTGTCCAGCCTCACGCTGCGCGGCGCCGAGACCTCCTTGCGCGCGCTTGAGCTGGGCGCCTTCGAGTGCGTCGGCAAGCCCGCGCTCAACGATCCGCAGGCGGCGGAAGATCTCTGCGGCGTCATCCGCGTGGCCGCGCGGCGCAAGCGGAACATGCGCCCGCCTGCCGCAGCAGCACCGGCACACCTGCGCAAGGTGGCGCTGACATGCGATCCTGCCGAGGACCGGCTGATCGCCATCGGCGCGTCGACAGGTGGCGTCGAGGCCCTGATCTCCGTGCTGGACTCGTTTCCCGAGCGCTGCCCGCCCACCGTCATCACGCAGCACATGCCGGCGCTGTTCACCAAGCCCTTCGCGGCGCGGCTGGATCGCCTGTGCGCCCCGCGCGTGCAGGAAGCCTGGCACGGCGCGCCCGTCGAACCGGGAACCATTTATGTCGCGCCCGGCGGCAAGGCGCATCTCACGGTGCGCGGCAAGCCTGGCGCATTGCGCTGCCATCTTGTCGAGAGCGAATTGGTGAACGGGCATCGGCCATCCGTGGACGTTCTGTTTTCTTCGGTGGCGGCCGCGACGGGCGCGCATTCCGCAGGCATCATCCTGACCGGCATGGGCCAGGACGGTGCCAGGGGGCTGCTCGCAATGCGCCAGAGCGGCGCCATCACGCTCGGACAGTCCGAAGACAGCTGCGTGGTCTATGGCATGCCGAAAGTCGCCTTCACCATCGGTGCCGTGCAGAAACAATCTTCATTGCAGAACATCGCCGGCGACCTGTTCGCGGCGCTCAAAGAGACCCGGTAAGGAGCAAACGAATGTCTATCCTCGCCCAGCTGAAAGTGCTCATTGTCGACGACACTTCGACGAGCCGCA
>CAIWVR010000543.1 GCA_903916165.1 uncultured Hyphomicrobiales bacterium
GGAGCGCGAATAGCGCGGGTAGGTCGTGAAACCGATCTGGTTGTTGACGATGAAATGGATCGAACCGCCGGTGCGGTGACCCTTCAGGCCCGACAGGCCGAAACATTCCGCAATGACGCCCTGGCCCGCGAAGGCCGCGTCGCCATGGATCAGCAGCGGCAGCACCTTGGCGCGCTCGACGACGTCACCGAGCTGGTCCTGCTTGGCGCGCACCTTGCCGAGCACGACGGGGTCGGCGATCTCGAGATGCGACGGATTGGCGGTGAGCGACAGATGCACCTTGTTGCCGTCAAACTCGCGGTCCGACGAGGCACCCAGATGGTATTTCACGTCGCCCGAGCCTTCGACCTCGTCGGGCGTGAACGATCCGCCCTTGAACTCGTGGAAGATGGCGCGGTGCGGCTTGCCCATGACCTGGGCCAGCACGTTGAGGCGGCCGCGATGGGCCATGCCGAGCACGATGTCGCGCACGCCCAGTGCGCCGCCGCGCTTGATGATCTGCTCGAGAGCGGGAACCATGGCTTCGCCGCCATCAAGGCCGAAGCGCTTGGTGCCGCGGAAGCGCAGGTCGCAGAACTTCTCGAAGCCTTCGGCCTCGACAAGCTTGGTGAGGATCGCGCGCTTGCCTTCGGGCGTGAAGGTGATTTCCTTGTCCGGACCTTCAATGCGCTCCTGCATCCAGGCCTTTTCGGCCGGATCGGACATGTGCATGAACTCAAAGCCGATCGTGTCGCAATAGGTGCGGCGCAGGATCGCCATCATTTCCGGGATGGTCGCAAAGTCGAGACCGAGCACGTGATCGATGAAGATCTTGCGGTCGTAATCGGCTTCGGTGAATCCATAGCTCGAGGGATGCAGCTCCTCATGATCCTTGGGCGGCTCGAGGCCGAGCGGATCGAGATTGGCGTGCAAATGGCCGCGCATGCGATAGGCGCGGATCATCATCAGCGCGCGGACGGAATCGCGCGTGGCGCGCAGCACGTCGGCCTGCGAGACTTCGACGCCCTTGGACTGGGCCGTCTTCTGGATCTTGTCGCCGATCTTCTTTTCGACGACGCCCCAATTTCCGTCGAGCGCGGAGACGAGTTCGCCATTGGCGTGAACCGGCCAGTTCGCCTTCTGCCAGGAAGCGCCCTTGGCGCTCTTTGCGACAGCGGCGGGATCGTCCTTCAACGTGCCGAAGAAGCTCTGCCATTCAGCATCGACGCTGGCCGGATCCTTCTCGTATTTGGCGTAGAGGTCCTCGATATAGGCCGCATTGGCTCCATAGAGGAACGAGGTCGAGAGCAGAGCGTCGTTGATATCCTGACGTGCCATTTCGGTTCACCTGGTCAGATTGCGCCGGATCGCCTGTGGCGAAACGCGCGTCCCGTTTCCGCGTGGAAAATTGCGCAATTGCGGCGGGTGGAACATCCCGCCGCCCGAAAACAGGCGGCGGGACGAGTTCAGTTTCAGCCCTTGAGGACTTCGATCAGCGTGGTGCCCAGCCGCGCGGGCGATGGCGAGACGCGGATGCCAGCGGCTTCCATCGCCGCGATCTTGTCTTCCGCGCCGCCCTTGCCGCCGGAGATGATGGCGCCGGCATGGCCCATGCGACGGCCAGGAGGCGCCGTACGGCCGGCGATGAAGCCGACCATCGGCTTCCTGCGGCCGCGCTTGGCCTCGTCGATGAGGAATTGCGCAGCGTCTTCTTCGGCCGAGCCGCC
>CAIWVR010000544.1 GCA_903916165.1 uncultured Hyphomicrobiales bacterium
GACGACCATCGGGGAGATGCTGCGTCCGACACCACGCTCGGTGCAGAGCGCGACGATCATGTCCTCGACGCCGGGCTTGGGGATACGTTCCTTGGGCAAGAGACCGGTGCCCCGGGGCTTCTCGATTTTTTTCGTTTTGTTGAATGGTGGCGTTCTTGTCATGGCGGCTGACATGCGCGCCGCTTCGGCTCACGTCAAGGCCCGCTCTTCTCGGGCGGTTCATAGAGCACGGCTTCATGGGCGTCCGAGGCGAACTGGCGCGCCGACATGACCGCGAGCACGGCGGCGGTCGTTGCCATGAAAACGAATGGCCCGGCGAACCAGCCGAAATAGGCCAGTGCGAAGAAAAAGGCCCGCTGGCCGCGTGTGAAATGGCGCCCGGCGGCAATGTTCATCTGGGCGGCGCGCATGGCAACGCGACGGCGCTCGCGCGCGTCGGCCGTCCCCCGCATCGGCGTCGCGCCGACCAGAATTGCCGTATAATTGAACAGCCGATAGGCCCAGGCGAATTTGAAAAACGCATAGCCGAAGATCAGGATCAGTCCCAATATCTTGAATTCCCAGGCCGCGCGGGAGGCTTCGACGCCGATCGGCAGGTCGGCAAAGATCTTCAGCACATCGTCGGTCGCGCGCAGGAGCGTGGCCGAGGCACCGATGGCCAGCAGCGAGGTCGAGGCGAAAAAGGCGGTGCCGTTCTGCAGCGACCCCATCAACGAGGCGTCCATGATCCGGTTGTCGCGCTCGGACATTTCGATCATCCAGCGGATGCGATAGCGGTCCATCGTCTGGTTGAGGCCGGTCTCCGCGCCAGGGCCGTGGCCCAGGAGAAAATGATAGGCCGCCCAGGCCAGCACGAAAAAGGCGAAGGCGAACAGGTCAGGCAGGCTCAGGCCGAAGTCGCGGTAAATCATGACGTCCTCGTGCGCAGGCCCATGGCGCGCGCGACTCACAGGCCGCGGACCATGGGCTATGCTATCTCTCTGCCACGGATGCGGCGAGAGCCGGTCCAGCCTGGCTGGCATGCGCGCGCAAGAGAGCTGAACCGGAGACCATGGATTTACTCGCCCATATCGCCGCAGATGATCCGCTGGGACGCCGCTTCGCGCGCCGCATGTGGGCGCTCGCAATCGGCATTTTCGTCTTTGCCGGCGCGCAGGTCCTCTATGCGCAGATGAACGGGCTGCCCCAGCTTCGGCGCGACGGGCTCGACTGGGGCTATGACGTCGTTTTCTACGCCATGGCTGCGGTGCTCTACGGGCGGGGTGACCGCGCCGAGCGGGCCGGGGCGCTCGTGCTGGGGGCGGTCATGGCTTTGGCCGGCTTCGACACCTTGCTCGATCTTGTCCTCAAGATTCGTGAGCCGCGCGCGATCGAGCCGCTGGCGCTCGGCTTCTCGGCGGCGACAGCAGCCTTGAGCGGCTTTATCTTCCTCGGACTGCTGCTACCTTTTCGAGAGAGCCGGAATCCGCTGGTCAAAGCGACCTGGCTTTCGGCGCGCAACAGCCTGCTCTCGAGCGTCGCCTATGCCAGCGTCACGCTGGTGGCGCGGCTTGCGACCTCGCGCACGGTCGAATATGGGCTCGACATCTTTGCCGCCGCCCTGTCGTTTCAGGCGGCCTACATCATCTTTCGGGACGCGTTGCGCCAGAGGGGACCTACATGATCGGGAACAGAATCGCTTTGGTCACAGGTGCCGGCAGCGGGATCGGAAAAGCCTCGGCACTGGCGCTCTCTGCGGCCGGATGGACGCTCGTGCTCGCCGGGCGCAGGGCCGGGCCGCTGGCGGAGGTCGCCGCCGCCATTGTCGCGGCCGGTGGCCAGGCCAGTGCCTTTGCGGCGGATGTCGCTGACGAGGCCAGCGTCAACGCGCTTTTCACAGACATCGGACAACGGCATGGCCGCCTCGACCTGCTGTTCAACAATGCGGGACTGTTTGCGCCCAAGGTGCCGTTTGAGAATCTCACTGCCGCGCAATGGCGCAATGTGGTGGACGTCAATCTCACCGGCGCGTTTTTGTGCATGCGCGCGGCATTCCGCTTGATGAGGGTGCAATCTCCGATGGGCGGGCGCATCATCAACAACGGCTCCATCTCGGCCCATACGCCGCGCGAGAATTCGGCACCCTATAGCGC
>CAIWVR010000545.1 GCA_903916165.1 uncultured Hyphomicrobiales bacterium
CGATGCCGATCTTGATCTCCTGTTGCTGCGCCTTGGCGGGCAGGGCCGTGAGAGATGCCAGAAGACCCAGTGCCGTCGCAATCTTGCGTATCATGGTGTTTCCTCCTCGTGATCGTGTCAGTTTTCTATTTGGTTTTTTAAGTCTTGGGCGCTTCAAGCGGCATGGCAAGCAGCACCATGACCGGCCTGTTGGTGGTGTTCTTCAACGCGCGCGCCTCGCCGGGCGCGATGCGGCAGGAATCATAGGGGCGCAGCACGGTCTCGCCGTCTGGCGTCTCGACCGTCAGTTCGCCCTCGACCACAAAGTACAGCTTTTCGAGGGGCGATGCATTCAAGTCCGTGCGGCCGCCGGGCAGGATCTGCGACATGCCGAGCCAGAGCTGCTCCGCCGGTCCCGCCTCGTGCCCCTGCAGGCGCAGGCAGCGCATGTCGAAATGCGCGGGCGGGAAATAGGGGGGCGCCTTGTCGAAACGGGTGACGTGCATGGCCCTCTACCTTTTCGGATCGAAGATGACGCGGTCGCGCGCCGAACCCATGACCGCGACATAGGCCGCCGCCGCATCCTTCAGCGCATAGATGGCGCGCTCCTCGATCGGGAAGGGCTTCAGATGGCCGCTGGCGAAACCGGGTGCCAGTTCGCGCAGCACGGCCCCGGTGGCAACCGAATTCAGCGCCAGGGAGTCGATGCCGACATAGGTATGCCGGCCACGATAGAATTCGAAAATGTTGAACTGCACGATCTTGTCGATCGCCGCGATCAGGATCTGGCGGCCCAGAATGGCGAGCGCCTTGTGGGCGTCCTGAAAATAGGGGTCGCCGACCGTGTTGTAGACGATGTCGGCACCCTTGCCGCCGGTCATCTCGCGCACCTGTGTGGCGACGTCGCCCTTCGATTTGTCGACGATCTCGACGGCCGAGCAGGCGTGGCCCGCATAGGCCTCAGCTTTGCGCACGGCACCGATGACGCGCGCGCCCTGCCAGGCGGCAATCTGCGCTGCGGCCTGTCCGACCTTGCCGTTGACGCCCATGACCAGCACGGTCTCGCCGGGCTTGGGCATGCCGGCGCGGCGAAAGCCCTCGATGGCGGTGACGAAGGGCACGCCGATGCCGGCCGCCTCGTAGATCGAAATATTGTCGGGTTTTATCACCAGCGCGTCTTTCTCGACGACGAGGTGCGTGGCATGCGTGCCGTCGCGGCGGATGCCGAGATCGCCCGACGAGCCAAAGACGGCGCGGCCGACGAGATTGGCGGGGCCATCAATGACGATGCCCGCATAATCGCGACCGGGCGTGCGCGGAAAGATCGCATAGGGCATCATGCCGATGGCGGCCTTCACGTCGGACGGATTGATGGCGGCGGCGTGCAGCTCGACGATGACGTCATCGGGATTGGTGCGCGTCAGGCGCAGCTTTTCGACAGAGGGTGCGACATGTTCGGCGGCAGACGCCTTTTCGTGCAGGCGCAGGCAGGTCGCCTCCACTGCGCCGAGCACTTTTCCTTGTTCGGCTTGCGCCATCTCGAAACTCTCCAAACTCTTTAGGTGAAACCAAGCAGGGCGCGCGTGTCGCGCGCAGTGGCGATCTGGCCGCCGAGATCTTCCACCATGCGGCGCGCCTTTTCGACGAGCGCGGCGTTGGATTCCGCCAGCACGCCCCTCGACAGATAGACGCCATCTTCGAGGCCGACGCGCACATGGCCGCCAGCCAGATAGGATTGCGCGACGCTGGTGAAGGCGTGGCGGCCGATGCCGATAGCGGTGAAGGTGGCGTCAGATGGCAGCAGATTGCGCGCATAAAGCACGGTCTCTGGCGAGGGCTGGAAGCCGTAAGCCACGCCCATCACGAAGGAGCAGAGCGGCGCCTTTTTCAGCGTGCCGTCGCGGATGAGATCGTGCATCAGCGCGATGTCGCCGGAATCGAACAGCTCGATCTCGGGGCGCACGCCGGCCTCATGGATGACCTTGGCCATGCGCCGCACATTTGTCGGTGTGTTGATGACGACCTGCCCGCCCGAATTCATCGTGTTGAGATCGAGCGTGCAGATTTCAGGACGCAGCAGCGCAATATGTTCGACGCGTTTTTCGGGGGCCAGCAGCGTCGTGCCGGGTCCGAAAATTTTCGGGTCTTCATCGGAGGGCACGAAGCGCCCGCCGGGACCGGTGGTGATGTTGAGGATGACGTCCGTGTTGCGGTCGCGGATGCGCGCGACCACATCCTGGTAATAGGCGATCTCCATGGATGGCTTGCCGGAGCCCGGCTCGCGCACATGCAGATGCACGATGGCCGCGCCCATTTCCGCCGCGCCGAGCGCCGAATCGGCGATTTCCTCGGGCGTGATCGGCAGAAAAGGCGTCTGCTCCGGCAAGGTGAGATTGCCGGTGATCGCGCAGGTGATGAAGACCTTGTCGAGCGGACGGCGCATGAAAATATCCTTACAGGGCTCTGCCGCCATCGATGGTCAGCGTCGTGCCGGTCGAATAGCCAAGATGGGTGGCGCAGGCGAGCACGGCGGCCGCGACATCCTCAGCCGAGGCCACGCGTTTTAACGGCGTGGTGGCGGCGGTCTTGGCGTTGAACTCCGCGCCGCGCCCCGGCACGAAGCCGGTGTCGACGACGCCCGGTGCCACGCCCATGACGCGCACCTGCGGTGCCAAGGCACGCGCCAGCGATTTCGTCATGACATCAATGCCCGCCTTCACTGCGCCATAGGCGATGGACGAGCCCGCGCCATTGACGGCGGCAATGGAGGAGATCGACACGATGAGCCCGTCGCCGGATGCTTTCAGCATCGGTGCAAAGGTGCGCACGGTGGCAAACTGGCCGCGCCAGTTGATGGCAAACATGCGGTCGATGAGATCGTCGTCGAGCGCGTCGAGATCGGCATGGGCGACCGGCTTGGTGAAGCCGGCGCTGTTGACCAGCACATGCAATTGCTCGCCATAGCGCGCCTGCATGGCCTCGCGCAGGGCAAGCAGCGTGGCCGTGTCACCGACATCGGCGGCAAAGGCCGCATGGTTTGAGCCGGGCAGTTCAGACAGAAGTTTATGCGCTGCAGAGGCCTTGTCATCGCCGGGACGATGTGTGATGGCGACATGTGCGCCCGCTTCCGCAAACATGCGCGCCGTCGCCGTGCCGACGCCACCGGCACCCCCAACGACGAGCACGATGCGTCCGGCCTGCGAGATCGGATAGGTCATGGGCGCGCGACCCTACTTGATCGGCGGCTGCGGGAGCGTGGCGACGCCAGGCTCCATCCCGAATGTGTAGTCGAGCGAATACCC
>CAIWVR010000546.1 GCA_903916165.1 uncultured Hyphomicrobiales bacterium
CGATCCGATAGGCCGGCAGAATGTAGGGCCCGATGAAATTGGTCGCCGCATTGAAGGGCAGCGCAATGCCGTAGGGCGTCGCCGCGCCATGGTCGTAGCACAGCCGCCCGCGCACGCCGCGCAGACGCCCATCCTCCGTGAAGGCGGCCTCGACATCCCAGACCTGATCGCGCTCGCTGATGCTTGCCGTAAAACTCTCGTAGCGATCCTCGACCCATTTGACCGGACAGCGCAGCAGCAGCGCTGCGGCCGGCACCGCCAGTTCTTCCGGGTGAAAAACCGCCTTTGTGCCAAACCCGCCACCGACATCGGGCTGCACCACGCGCACCTGATGCTCGTCCAGGCCCAGCGTGGCAACAAGCATCGCCTTCGCCCGGTGCGGCATTTGCGTCGAGTCCCAGACCGTCAGCTTTTCCTCGACGGCATCGTAGCGGGCGAGCACGCCGCGCGGCTCCATCGGGTGGCCGCCACCCTTGTGCAGGCGAAACGCCGCGCTGATGACATGGGCGGCCCCGGCAAAGGCCGCGTCGATGTCACCATAATCGACCTTCGTGCGGGCGACGAGATTGTCCGGGACGTCACGCCTTGCTTTTGGCGCATCGGGCGCGAGGCCGGCAACCGGATCAACGACGACCGGCAGCGGCGCGATGTCCAGTTCGATCAGGGCCGCCGCATCCTCCGCAACGCGGCGCGACGTCGCCACCACAAGGGCGACCGGCTCCCCGACATAGCAGACCTCCTCGATCGCCAGACATGTGGGATCGACATCGAAGCACAAGCCGCCGGCCGGCAGGGCGAGCGGAATCTTGTCCATCGTGAGGACCGCGCGCAGATCCGCGAAGGCATAGACAGCGCGGACGCCCGGATGTGCCCGCGCGGCTGTCAGATCGAGGCGCCGGATCAGCCCATGCGCGACAGGACTGCGCAGAAAATGCGCCTCCAGCGCATCAGCTACGGCAAGATCATCCAGAAACGACGCCGCGCCGCGCAGGAGGATATCATCCTCCACACGCGCCGCGCTCCGGCCGATCCAGCGGCCGTTCTCCCCTTGCGTCATCTCAATCCTTCAGAAGCGCCGGATCGAAGGCTTCCTGCATGGTGATCGCCTTCAGCGTGTCGTCGCTCGACAGAACGATCTTGTTGAGGTTCTCAAGCGAGGCCGCGCTGACGACGCCACCCTTCGGCGCGCGCGCGATGGCGCTCTTGGCCACTTCTGCAACCAGCGCTGGCGAGAAATTCGGGAACATGCCGGCCAGAACCTTGGGGCCGAGTTGCGGATCGGTCTCCAGGTCGGCAAGCGCCTTCAAGACCGCTCGTGCGAACCCCTTCGCCTCTTTCGGCCGGGCCTTCACGAAGCTTTCAAGCACGAGCGCATCGAAGGACGGATAGGGCATTTCGCGATAGTCGACCACGATCTTGTAGGCACCCTTTTTCTGGAACATGTTGGCGAGATCGGTCAGGATCACGAGGCCCGCATCGATCCGGTCGGAATCGATGGCCGCCTGCATGGTGGCACCGACGCCCCCGGAGGTGATTTCAAAGTCGCGATCCGGATTGAGGCCAAGCGCCTTGATCGACGACCGGATGGTGTTGTCCGTGAGGCTCCCCGGCGCCGTGATGCCGATCTTCTTGCCCTTCAGGCTGGCCAGATCGGTGAACGGTGCGCCGGCCTTGCTCACGAGCGCATAGGAATGAAATTCATCGAGGCCAACGAGCACGAGCGCCGGCAGGCGACGGGCGCGCAGGCGGATGACATGGTCGGCGGCGCAAAAGCAGATGTCGATACTGCCCGCAGCGAGAGCCTGGACGGCCGGGCCCCCTCCCTTGAAATCGACGAGCTCGAGCGAAAATCCCTCGGCTTCGAAATAGCCCTTATCCTTGGCGGTGAAGACGGGCAGCAGGGCCTCGTTAAAGGCGGCGATTCCACCCGTGACCTTCGTCTGGGCCTGTGCAGGCAAAACTGCGAAAGTGAGCGCCGCCATGACCCCCAGCGCCTTCAAAATGGTCTTCGACATCCCGGTCATTTGTCCTGCCTCCGTATTACACAACTCAATGTGCATCAATGGTCTTGGAAAAACAACAGCAAGGCCTTTCCTGTCGCCAAGGAAACGATTGCCCCAAAACCGGATTCCTCCCCCCGAACAGGCAGGCCATTTTTGATTTCGAACCGTCAGGAACTGGCCAAGCATGAGCATCGACGGGGCCGCGGTCCTGTGACCGGACGATAGCCTTGCGGCCGCTCTCGGGGTGACTTGCCACTGGAGTGACGAGGAAAGGCAGGGCCCAATCTTATCTATATATTACAAAACGAATATAATTTGATACATAAACTTCAAATCAACCTTCAATTCTCCCAAAATATTGCGGCTGGAAGCAGGCCCGGATCTCTGATCAAAATGACGCCAGAGAATCAGAGGAGCCATCCAATGCAGCGGTCATCCCAAGAGACGTCCCCCATCGCCTACTTCAGCATTATTCTTGCCCTCCTGCTGACCGCATTTGAGGTTTACTTTTTTTGGTTTTCCGCGCGCGGCGCCCTGGGCCCGCTCGACGGCTTGGTCGGGGTTTTCACTCCCGATCGTGTTGGTGTCAATATAGCTTGGCTGGCCACGCTCTATATCTCGATGCAATTACTGTCCATTCCGTTTGGACAGCGGCACTCGGGAATCCGTTTTGTCGGCGTCCTGGACGGCATGGTTTCTTTATTGCCGCTCAGCGTTGTCCTGATCGCACTGATAAAAAATCAAGAACTGCTGATGGTCCACCAGCACTTTGAAGTGGCCCTGATCCTTGCCTTCGTCAATATTGTTGATTTGTTCGGTGGTTATGTTTTCACCATCGCCCTGAGCCAGCGCACGTTTGATGTCGCCAATTGAGGCAAGGTCTAATCTGGCGGCTCCCACGCGGATGGGAGCCGGCATAGAAATCGACATGATCAGTTTTCTGGAGATGAAAGATGGCTCTGATCGAAGCTCAAAATGACAGTGCAATGGACCTGCTGGTTCACTCGCTGGAATCAGAAGCCATCCTGCCACATCGCGAGAACTACATACCGATTTCCAAAATCGACCTGATCAATGACATCAAGGCGCATTGGACAGGTGCTACTCCATCTGATCTGGAAGCATTCCATCGCCTTGACCGATTATTGGCGCATACGCTTCATTTTGAAGCTTTTGAACGGATCGAAGAATTAAGAAATTCATATTTCTACCTGAACCCCAGCCTCGAAGGTTCACGAATACATCCACCGGAACAGATCGAGCTGGCATATTCCAATTTTCGTAAAGTGCTCAAGGAGTCTTTAGATCGATCCAATTTTGTTGAAATCAACACTGAAAATCAATTGGGGGAGACAGAGCGAAACGCCCTCGGAATCAATATCAAGATACCGAGCCATAATTATCGTGAGGTTCTGTGTTTTGCACGTGGCCGCATCTCGATCAATCCTGAAAAACGACGGTGGTATTTTCCATTTAATAAAAAACTGCAAGCTGTTAGATTCAGTGACGTTTTGCTTATGGCTGCCATAAAGCCAGATGACAAACTCATGACAAGAAAACAGCGTAAGGAACTTTCCAAGCAGCACATTCGCCCAGGTGCGGTCTTCCTGAAATGTTTCAAAAACATGAATGTTGATGATCTGTGTTCTGTCTATCCCAATGTCCGCGTTACACTTGGCTCTCGTACAAAACTATGGACCTACGCCACCGCTTTTGGCGGGCTAGTTTATTTTGTATACAAGTCAATGCCAACTATTTCTTCCCTTATTGCAGATTTTTACAAATTCACCGAAAATACTTCTGCGAATGACATTGAGCTCATTAAAGACGCCATAGAAGCCGGGACTGTTCTTCTTGTTATTGTAAGCTTTCTGCTTACACAAAGGGTGAAGTTTGAGAGAAAATACCTGCGTGTCATGCAGATGATCAATGACAATATTTACTTTAAAAATATCAACAATAATGACGGCGTTCTTTCCTACATTGTTGGCGCATCTGAAGAGCAGGAATACAAGGAATCACTGATCGCTTACTATTTTTTGCTGCAATCGGGGAGCGGGTTATCGAATTCAGACCTGGACAAAACCGTCGAAGAATGGCTCCAAAATACATATCAAGCTGACATCGATTTCGAAGCTGATGATGCGCTCTCCAAACTCCAGCGTCTCGGAATTACGACTGAAGAGAATGGCTGTTATCGCGCGTGCCCCATTGATGAAGCTCTACGTCTGCTTGATAAGAAATGGGATTCATATTTTACTTACAATAACGAGCCCCCCTTGGAAGCAGACTGAAGAGTTTCAAAACGCCAGCCATGTTTCGGCAGGCTCCTTTGATACATTTGAGGACCGTTCCGTCAGGCGCAGTGCATCCATATGGCAGGCATTTGTGAGCATATTTCATTGCTATCATTCGTGTTGAATGTCGCTGAACTTCCAGTCAAGGCGTCTTCTACACCAGGCAATGGATGATGATCGGATTTGCACTTAGGCCTGACAAGGGATTTGCACTGAGATGCTGGTCGACTGCACCTTCATGAGTCCATATCTATCACTCCCGATTCCCGCGCTGCAGCCAGCCAGGGGGACATTCAACATCGATCAAATCTCCATGGAAATGGCCGAGCCATAAAGGTCATTTCTCGGTGCCAATCTCCACCAAGGAGCCTTAAACAATTTGCAGATTCTCCCGCAGCAGCACATTTGACCTGCGTAAACACGCCGCAACATCGCCCGAAACAGCGCAGTCGGCATGCATTGTCACAATGCCAACGACACGGCAGAACCATGCAGCCGTCCACGCATGTGCCTTTATTCCGCTCGCCCGGAAAACGCCAGGATGCGTACCAGATTGCGATCGGCCTTGAGGAGGTCTCGACGCATCCGCGAATGCATGCGCTCGATCGTACGCTGCGCCATTGACAGCGCGAGCCGACGACCTCGCTCACCCAGCAATCTCCCTAAAACATAACCGACGGCTCGCGTGAAAGGCGGACAATCCTGCGTGAAAAGCGGATCCTCAAGAGACAGAATGGCCTCGAACGATCCGGGTTCGCCCTGACGCCCCGCGCGCCCGGCCAATTGATCATCAATCCGCCGCGCCTCGTGCCGCTCGGTCATCACCACATGCAAACCACCCAAAGCCTCGACACCAGCGCGCGCGGATGAGACGCCAGAACCGGGGTAGCCGCCCTGGCAATGGTGGCAACCATCCCGACAATCATCTTGCTCGCCATGATTGCCGACACATCCGTCCACACTGAAAGCAGAGCCAGGATCATCCGGGAGATCATGGTCAGACCGGCGGATGTAGAAACCCCACTTGTCGCATGGCTCGAGCGGACGCCTCAGATCTCGACGCGCAGTGTGAGGGATGAAAAGACGCCATTCCCCTTCTTGAAGTCATGGACCAGGCCTGCCGCGACGCCGCCATTGATCAGACCGAAGCTGAAGCCCGTCAAATGCGCGCCAAACCGCGTCTGGGAATAGTCGCGTCCGCTGGAAGCGCTGATTTCAGGCCCCATGAAGAGATCGTGCGTGAATTTCCACCCGAACTTCGTCTGTGCAAAGCTGGAATTCGACACAGACATATAGGTCGCCTGCGCGTAAATCATCATGTCGTTGCTTGGCTGTGCATATGTCGACAGGAATGCCTTGCCCCCGACCACCGGATCGCTGCTGAAAGCGCGCACCGACGCCTGACGATCGGTCAGGACGGGTCCGGCCCCGTAACTGAAGGCCGCCTTCTCAAAAACATGCGCATAACCGGCGAGCATTTCGATGGACTGGCGGGACACCCCGTCCGGCTTGTCAGCCACCTGGTAGCGATTGTGGGAGGACGTGACCCGCAGCCGCGCGCCGGAGGCTGACAGGCCCCTGAATGGCGCGACGTTGGCCGACATGTCGACATAGAGTGACCCGTGCGCGGCAACATACGTTGTCGTCTCGAAGGTCCAGCGCGTCTCGCCGGCCGCCGCGGCTGGTGCCGACAAAAAAGCGGCGCAGATAGCTGCAGCAGAGGCATATTTTTCCGCATGCTCCCGATTCTGCCCAGCCCCGGCGCGCCCCGTCAGATGTGTCATTCAAACGCTTCCCACTCAACTCTCACCAGATTTTTGTCGGCTAAAAGTCCCGGACCTCAACGAAAACAAATATTAATTTTCGATACATTCAGGTCCAAGGGGCTCGCGCCGCAGATCCCGAGCACGGTCGTCAACAACAAAAACCAGACGTAGACCGGCCTCTCAAGGTCTGGGAGTGGCGGCATCCTGCGTAAAGGCCCTGAGAGTGCTGGCGTTTTGTGCAGACCCGGATATTTGCTGGATCTGCAGATCAAGTGGCTTCCCGGCTGCCATCAGGTCAGAGGGTGCTGCATCGGCAAGCAAAAAAGTGCCTCGGGAATGTCTTCCCCGAGGCAGGTTTCTGGTGATCTGAAACTCGACCGCCGCAAGATCAGTTGCTGCCAGATTCGAAGAGCAGACTGCTGCAAGCCACGCTGCCATTGCGGCCATAGCCCATCAGGAAGTCGATTCCGCGGTTTGCGACCGAACGAGACGGGTCTATCAGCGAATACCTGTTGTAATATGCCGTCATGCGGATGCGCGCGCCGCTGTCGTAAAGACTTCCGCAGGGCAACACGGTCGTGGACGTATCTAAATAAACTGAACCGCGTGAAGCCACATCCGTCGTGGATTCCAGCGTCCACGGCTGTTCATCGGCAAAAGCGCCTGCGGGGGGAGACAATGACAGCCATGACGGCTGCGATGAGCACAAAATGCAAACAAGACATGACTCAGGATACATTCAACGCAAAACACTTGGTCATAGTGACCCATCCTGTACTCTGAACACCAACTATCTGTACCCCAATAATTTGGAAGCTGCCGGGCACGTTTCGTTAATGATTCATGACTTTTCTGGCTCAGGCTCCGCTTGCTAAAAGTCGGCACGGCCGCTGAATTTCTGCCCCCCGGTGAGACTTTCGACTGGCGACGCGTGCAATTGCGCGGCCAAATTGTCGCCCATGAGCTGCGCGGCCCCCAAGAACATCACCGTCTCCCAATCGTTCGGGGCAGAGTTGGAAGACCTCGCCATCGCCTCGCGTCCGGATCGAGGTCCGCCGAGATCAGGGCAACCCGACGAACCGCGGCCGGGTGGTGAGGTAATGCGCGCGCATGTCATCGCGAAAACGCTGCATGGTCGCCCGGTTGAGGTCCAGCGGCGGCTTCTGCCCCAACGGCAGCATGGAAAAATACGAGACGCCTTTCGTCTCCTGCGCGAAAACCGCCTTCGCTTTGTCCACGATCTCCGGGTTGAGAAAAATCTCGATCAGGCTCGCGGCAAGAACCTTCGAACCCGCAAGCGCGCCCTTGTGGGCGATCGACGTCGCGAGTGCTACACCCGCCGCCCAGTGGTGATAGGAGATATTCGGAATGTTCGACGGAAAGTAGAACTTCGCCATCGGTGCCTTCCATGAAACGTCCCCTGCATCATTGGACGCCGGTTTCTGCGTGGCGGGGCCATTCATGATCGATACCGCGCGTGACAGGCCTATCGGCTCCGCCTGCGCCGCCTGCTGAAGACGACGCGCCAGCGCATCTTCCTCCGCAGTCCACTCAGGCGCGCCGACGCGCTGATATTCCGCCTGTACGAGTTCGGCCAATGTCTGATTGCCGCGCACGGGCCACACCGCGCTCTGCACCTCGACCTCATAGGTCGTGTTGGTCATCAGCGCGGCACCTTCGGCCACTTTCTTTGCACGCTCAAGCAGGGCCATAACGGCATCAGCCGTCGAGCCACGGAAATACCACCAGACCTGCGCACGCTTCGGGATGACATTGGGCTGTTCACCGCCGTCCGTGATGACGCGCTGGCACATTGTATTGGGCATCATGTGCTCACGATGTTCGGCCATGCCGACATCCATCAGAATGACCGCATCCAGCGCGTCCCTGCCCTTCCAGGGCGCTGAACCGGCGTGCGCCGTCTCGCCGTGGAAGGTGAAATAAGCCGAGACCAGCGCGCTCTGGATGAGACCATAGCCCACGCCGAATTGCGCGCCGACGTGGGGCGTCAGCGCAAGGTCGACATCGTCAAAATAGCCGTCGCGGACGAAGTAGGGACGGCTCACCAATTGCTCTTCGGCGGGCGCCCCAAACACTTTCAGCGTTCCCTTGAGACCGAATTTCTGCATGGCTTCCTTGGCCGCGAGCGCGCCGGCGACCATGACCGCAGCATTGACGTTGTGTCCCTCGCAATGGCCAGGCGCGCCTTCGACAATGGCCTCGGGACGGATGACGCCCGATTTTTGCGAATTGTCGGGATTGGCGTCATATTCCGTGTGCACCGCAATGATCGGCGATCCGGACCCGAAGGTCGCGCAAAAGCCCGTCGGGAAACCGGCGATGCCGCGCTCGAGCGCAAAACCACCCTCCTCCAGCAATTGTGTCATCAGCTTCGCCGTCTCGAATTCCTGCATCCCGAGTTCGCCGAAATAGAAAATGCTGTCGCCGAGCAAAGCAATCTGCGTCGCATTGCGCTCGAGAAAGTCGAAGGCTAAGGCCTTCTCCAGGCCGATATCGGGCAATGGCGCCATGCGTGTCTCTCCCCTTGCGGCGTCTCCCGCGCCTTTGGATGAATGATCCTACGCCGATCCGGCGCTGGCAAGCCGCTCCCCTTTCCACAGGCCCTTGGCGCCTCGACAGGTTCGACCTATCCTGCCCTCAAGATCAGCCAGGCCGGGAGGAACCGCATGACAGCCGAAGCCCACAAAACCCATGATCACGCGCCGGGCCGCGGCTATCACGATGTCGGGGGGCTGAACCCCGGTCCGGTCGACCCAAACGTCACGGAAGCCAATCCTTGGGAAAAACTGTCGATCGTGCTCGGCAATGCGCTCGGCGCGAATGGAGCCAAAGTCATTCGCACAGATGAAACACGCCGGACGCGCGAGGAATTGGGCTCGGAACTCTACAATGAACTCGGCTATTTCGAGCGCGGCATTGAATCGCTTCGGCGCCTGCTCGTCGAGAAAGGCGCGCTCACGGATGCAGACATCGAGGCGCGCATGCAGGTGATCGCCGACAAGATCGCGACGGAGGGACGATGATGAGACGTCTCAATCCTGGCGAACGAGTCCGCGTCGCCGCGATCCATCCGCCCGGACATCGACGCACGCCTTATTACATTCGCGGCAAGGAAGGCGTCATTGAGCGCGCGTGCGGGCCCTTCGCCAATCCAGAAGAACTCGGACACGGTTTTGACGGCTTGCCCAAAAAACATCTTTATCGGGTTCGCTTCCGCCAGGTTGAACTCTGGGACCAGTATGAGGGAGCAGAGACCGATACTGTGGATGTCGATGTTTACGAACATTGGCTGTCGCCCGTCGCCGCGGAACCCAAACAGGAGCAACAGGCATGAGCCATGATCACGACCACGATCATCACGACCATTCGCATGACCATGACCATGCACCTGTCGCACATCCCCCCGCGCAACCAGACGACGTCTCGCCGCCCTCACGCCACGAATTGATGATCCTCGCCATGCGCGACCTTTTGATCGAAAAAGGCACGGTGAGCAATGACCAGCTCCGTCGGGGTTTCGAGACTTTGGATTCGTGGCAGCCCTCCCGCGGCGCGCAGATCGTCGCGCGTGCATGGACCGATCCAGCCTACAAGGCGCGTCTCCTGACGGATGGCAACGAGGCCATTGGCGATTTTGGCATCAACATGGGCGGCGCCAAGCTGACTGTGGTCGAAAACAGCGCCACGGTGCAGAACGTCATCGTATGTACGCTCTGCTCCTGCTATCCGCGCGCCATTCTTGGTCTTCCCCCGGACTGGTATCGCAGCAAGAGCTACCGCGCACGCGTTGTCATAGAGCCCCGGAAAGTGATCAGGGAACTGGGCCTCGACATTCCTGACGACGTTACGATCCGTGTGCATGACAGCCTCGCCGACCTTCGTTATCTCGTCATTCCGCGCCGCCCGGAGACAACAGAAGGCTGGACCGAAGAGCAACTCGCCGCGATCGTGACGCGCGACTGCATGGTGGGTGTGGCCAATCCAAGGGTCGCCTCATAGATTTGCACACAGACCACACCCGCGCTTTTAGAGCGCGTCAACAGCAAGCCGCGCGGACTGCCATGGTGCCG
>CAIWVR010000547.1 GCA_903916165.1 uncultured Hyphomicrobiales bacterium
AGCAAGACCGCGCGGTCGCCGATGTCGGCACCTTCGCAGAAATACAGGCTGAACAGCCGGTCGACGAGCGCGCTTTGCTGGCCGCTGCCCTGCGCCCAGCGGATCAGGCGATGCGCGTCGAGCGTGTTGGGTGAAATGGAAATCTTGTCGAAGGCGAAGGCAATGCCATCCGCGCGGCCGGCTTCCTCAAGCCGCGCATGAATGGCAGCGATCTTTTCAGGCCCGAATTTCGCGCTCATGTAGTCGTGGCGCGACTTGCCTTCCGGCGGGATGGTCGGGTCGAGCTGGAAGGGGCGCCAGCTGACTTCGTAGTCGAAGTTGGGCACCTGTTTCATCGCGGCGTCGAGCTTGCGCTTTCCCAGAAAACACCACGGGCAGACGACGTCGGAGATGACGTCGATGTCGAGCTTGGTCATCAGGCTTCTTTCTTCAGGGCGCCTTGCGCCACCAGCTGTCCAGCGTCGCCCCAAAAAGCGGCGCTGCGAAACGCGCGGTCCTTTCAGGGCGCGCGAGCGCCGTCGAATGGGCGAACCATTGCTCCGGCGCGTGGAACAGGGGAACGATATAAAAACCCGACAAAAGCACGCGGTCGAGCGCGCGTACGGCGGACACGAAATCCGCATGCGAATGCGCCGCGAGCAAGGCGGCGATCATGGCGTCCACAGCGGGCGAGGCGACGCCCGCCAGATTGAACGTGGCTTCCTGATTGGCAGAGGATGATCCCCAGCGGCCGCGCTGCTCCGCGCCGGGTGAGGCGGAGGCCAGCCAGGTGCCGAGCATCACGTCGAAGTCGAATTTTTGCCGCCGGCGCTGGTACTGCACCTCGTCGACCAGCCGCACCCGCACATTGGCACCGATGCGGCGCAGCGAATCGGCATAGGTCAGTGCCAGCCGCTCCTGGTTGCGGTCAACGACCATGATCTCGAACTCGACCGCGCGTCCGCTCGCGCGCTCGACCAATGCTCCGTCGCTGAGCACGTAGCCAGCCTCCTTCAGCAGCGCCAGTGCGCGGCGCGCGGTGGTGCGGTCGCGGCCCGAGCCATCCGTCTGCGAGGGTCGCCACTGGCCCTCCAGAATGTCGGCGCGCACGACGCCGGGGAAGGGTGCCAGCAACGCGCGCTCCGCCTCGCTCGCCGGGCGTCCACTGGCGGACAGCTCACTCTCGTCGAAAAAGCTCGCCGTGCGGCGGTAGAGCCCGCCGTAGAGCTTGGCGTTGATCCATTCGAAATCGAACATCAGGCCGAAGGCCTCGCGCAGGCGCGCATCCTTGAACAGGCGGTTGCGCGTGTTGAAGGCAAAGCCCGTCATGCCCTTGGGCACGCCCAGCGGCAGGCTGGCCTTCACCAGTCTGCCTGATTGCATGGCCGGAAAATCATAGCCGGTCAGCCAGCGGGTCGGATTGGTCTCATCACGATAATCGATCAGCCCGCCCTTGAAGGCTTCATAGAGCGAGGCAGAATCGCGGAAATATTCGATGCGGATCTCGTCGAAATTGTAGAGGCCGCGATGGATGGGCAGGTCCCTGGCCCAATAATCCGGGTTGCGCTTCAGGGTGAGGCTCTCGCCGGGCCGCAGGGCCTCGATGCGATAGGGGCCGGAGCCGACGGGGATGTCGAGGCTGGTCTCGTTGAAGCGCTCGGAATCGGTGCGGGCCTTCGACAGGGCTGGCATCAGCGCGAGGGTGAGCGGCAGTTCGCGGTCGTTGCTGCCGGTCAGATCGAAGGAAATGGTGCGCTCGTCCGGTGTCTCGACCTTCACCACCTGCCCATAGGCCGCGCGCTGCTGCGGCCGGCCCCGGGTCTTCAGGAGGTCGAAGGTGAAGAGGATGTCGGCGCTGGTGATGGGAGAGCCATCTGAGAAGCGGGCGCGCGGATCGAGGCGAAAGGTCACATGTTCGCGGGCCTCATCTGTCGCGATGGATTGCGCCACGAGACCATAGAGCGTGAAAGGCTCGTCGAGCGAGCGCGTCATCAGGGTCTGGAAAATATTCCCGTTCAGGCCCTGCGCGGCCGAACCGGCCTTCAGGTTGAAGGGGTTCAGGCTGTCGAAGGTCCCCTGGAAACCGATCGAGAGGCGCCCGCCCTTGGGTGCGTCCGGGTTGGCATAGGGCAAGTGGGCAAAATCGGCCGGGAGCGACGGTTCGCCATGCATGGCCAGGCCGTGTGCGGCGGGTTCTGCGGCGCGCGGGGCTCCCGGGCTCGCAAGGGTGGCGAGCAGGCAGGCGAACAGGGGACGAATCAGTCGCGCATTCATGGTCGGCACACTAGGGGCGTCCGACGTGTTCGAGAAGCGTGGAGACCGTGTCACGCGATCTCATGAAATGCTGGCTTTTTGAGGATAGCGTCTTGCACGCTCTTTTAAGCGGAGCTGGAAGGGGCTAAAGAGGCGGCAGTCAATCTCTCGCCGCAATCAAAAGCGATGAGCGGCGCCAGTACGGAATTTTCCGATGCGGCAGGTATGAAAGGATCATTGATGCCCATGTTCACCACACGTCTCGGCGCCGCCGCGCTTGCAGCTGGCCTGATGCTGACGGGCGTCGAAGCCTTTGCGCAGGCCCCGAAGCCGACGCCACCGGCGGCAGCACCCGCCCAGAAGCAGACGCCGCCTGCTCCGGCCCCCGCCCAGCAACAGCAGCAAAATGCCCCGCTGCGTGTCGACCTTCAGCCCACGCAGGGTGAGTGGACGAAGATCTGCGGCAAAGATCAGGCAGCCAACAAGGAAATCTGCTACACGACCCGCGATTTTGGCACGGCTCCCGACCAGCCGCCGGTGCTCGCGCTTGCCGTCTATGACATCAAGGGCGACGACCAGCGCATCGTGCGCCTGCTGCTGCCGGTCGCGCTCATGCTGCGTCCGGGCTTCCGCTTCTCGATCGACAAGGGTGCCACCCAGGAAGGCGGCTTCGAGATCTGCTTCCCGAACGGCTGCTTTGCCGAATCCAAGGTCAAGGGCCCGACCATCGACCAGATGAAGAAGGGCGCCACCATGAACATCTCGGTCAAGAATCAGGCTAATAATGAAGTGACCTTTGCCATTCCGATTGCTGGCTTTGGCAAGGCCTTCGATGGGGCGGCGATGGATCCCAAGGTGCTCGAAGAGCAGCAGAAGCGGCTTGAGCTGGAACTGCAGAAGCGTGCGGAAGAGCAGCGCAAGTCTCTGGAAGGCCAGCCCGGCGCGCCTGCGCCCAGGTAAGCTTGTTCTTCTTTCGGCAAACGC
Organism: uncultured Hyphomicrobiales bacterium; assembly: GCA_903916165.1. Taxonomy (GTDB): domain Bacteria; phylum Pseudomonadota; class Alphaproteobacteria; order Rhizobiales; family Beijerinckiaceae; genus Terripilifer. The sequence continues at coordinate 3,217 of CAIWVR010000547.1, forward strand.
AACCGGACGGCGGCCTCAGGGCCGCCGTTTTCATTGGTCAGTGCGCGCCACCCGACTGCCGCAGCCGATAGCCGCCATCGGGCTGACGCTCGAACATGGCGCGCAACTGGGGATGGCGCAGCGGCGCGCCGCTGTCATCGGGCACGAGATTCTGCTCGGAGACGTAGGCGATATATTCCGTCTCGGTGTTTTCGGCGAGCAAGTGGTAAAATGGCTGGTCCTTCGAGGGCCGCGTGTCGGCGGGAATCGCCTCCCACCATTCCTCGGTGTTGGCGAAAACCGGGTCGACGTCGAAGATCACGCCCCGGAAGGAAAACTTCCGGTGTTTGACGATTTGACCGATGCGAAACTTGGCGAGCCGGGGTTCCATGGCGTCCTCTTGGCGGGGCGTTTGCGTAGACGTGTCGGAGGCGAGTGTCAAATTTAGATATCAAACCTGGACATCGTCGACGAGGACGTTCGAGGGCGGCTCTCAAGGTTGAGATGTCCGATCAGCAGGCCTGGCAGCTGGACGATCTGGCAGGAAAGCGCCATGTCTTGAGCACCCTTGCGCGTGGCGGGGCGGCGGCACACGATCAGCCCATGACCGAATGGACCAACTGGCGGCACATGCGTGACCTGCTCACGCCGCAAGACATGGCGATGGCCGATGCAACGGCGATTGCGGCGGGCACGCCGGGCCGCGCGCTGATGGAACGCGCCGGCGCGGCCGTGGCGGAGGCGGCGGTGCGGCTGGCCCTTCCGGGCAGTCGCGCGACGCCGCGAATAGCGGTGCTCTGTGGCCCGGGTAATAATGGTGGCGACGGCATGGTCGCGGCACGCCTGCTCGCGGAGCGCGGCTTGTCCGTGCATGTCTTCGCCTTGGGTGATCGCGCGCGGCTGACGGGTGACGCGGCCTGGGCGGCGTCCGGCTGGTGGGGCGCGCGCGAACCGCTTGCCTCCTTCTGCCCCCACGGCTTCGATCTTGTCATCGACGCGCTGTTCGGGGCCGGGCTGGCCCGCGATCTTGACCGCGAGGCGCTCCATGCGGTCGAGCGCGTGAACACGTGGCGGCGCGCGTCGGGCGGCAAGGTCTTGGCGGTCGATGTGCCTTCCGGGCTTGATGGCTTAACCGGGCAGGGGCGCGGCGGCGTGATCGAGGCCGATGCGAGCGTCACCTTCTTTCGCCTGAAGCCGGGTCATCTGCTGATGCCGGGCCGGATATTGTGCGGCGACTTGCGTCTGGCGCAGATCGGTATCGCCGCTGAAACATTGAATGTGGTTCAGCCGACAGCCTTCCTCAATGGTCCGGCGCTCTGGCACCACCACCTGCCGCATCCCGGCGTCGACGGCCATAAATATTCGCGCGGACATGTTCTGGTGGTTTCTGGCCCCGCGCATCACACCGGAGCCGCGCGGCTTTCGGCTCGCGCTGCGGCGCGGATCGGGGCTGGTCTGGTGACGGTGGCCGGGACCATTGCGGCGCTGGCGGACCATGCGGCCCAACTCACCTCCATCATGCTGGCCCCGTGCGACGACGCTGTCGCGCTGCATGCAATCCTGAACGATGCGCGCAAGAACGCTTTGGTGATTGGCCCGGGACTTGGCCTCGGCGCGGCCGCACGCGCTCTCGTGGCGGCGGCGCTCCGCCCCGGCAAGGGACGCGGGCTGGTGCTTGATGCGGACGCGCTGACGCTGGTCGCAGACGATGAGGATGACCTGCGCAGCCGGATCGAAACCTTCGGCGGGCCTGTCGTTCTTACGCCACATGAAGGGGAATATTCAAGATTTACCAGATATTTGAACGCGAAAGCCGATTCAGATTCGCAAGGCCATGATTCAACATCTGAGGGCCATATCTCCAAGCTTGAACGGGCCCGGCGGCTTGCGGCAGCCACCGGTGCCGTCGTTGTGTTGAAAGGCCCGGATAGCATTGTCGCCGCACCGGACGGTCGGGCATCCATCGCGACAGACCTGCCACCGGATCTCGCCACGGCTGGTTCGGGCGATGTTCTGGCGGGGATGATCGGCGGGCTTCTCGCGCAAGGCATGCCAGGTTTCGAGGCCGCCAGTGCCGCCGTCTGGCTGCATGGGCGCGCGGGCTCTCTGGTCGGGCGGGGTCTCACGGCAGACGATCTGCCAGAGGCTCTGGCGCAGGCGCTGCGCGATCTGGAAGGACAGGACCTGCCCTGAAAAGAAAGAAGGCCGCCGGTTTGCACCAGCGGCCCAAGTCTAGGGAGGAAACGCCCAAGGAGGGCTGGGTCGGCGGCTAGCGCCAGACCGTGATCTGACTATGCATTTTGCGCTGCACAATGACCAGCAGCAAGATCGCATGGCCGCTATGCGTATGAAGCGGGGCTTGCTGTTGCGTGGACCCTGTCGAGCAGTCCCGGTACCGGGGCGCATGAGCAAAATGGACGGGGTGTTTTCAAGCTCCCGCGGCACGCAAAGGGTCAGCCCGTGACCTCGAACCAGACGACCGGGCCGTCGCCTGTACCAAAACCACCCTCGATCAGCCATTTGCCCGGATTGTCGGCGACGAACACGGTGCGCACCGTCTTGCCCTCCGGCACGATGACGCTGTCGCGCCAATAGGGCTCCCAGCCATCGTCGAGCAGATGGACATGGCGCATCACGTGACCATGAACATGGATGAGTTGCGGGGCATGGCTGCGGTTGACGAAGCCGAGGGACAGTGTGGTTCCGCGCTTGACCGAGAGAATCGGCCTGGGGCCGGGTTCGTCGGCGGACTGGCCGTTGACCGTCCAGCTTTTGCCCGGTTCTCCCGCAATGGCGAGATCCAGCCGCTTTGCCTTTTTCAGCGGGATGCTCTCCGGCAGTTTGGGATTGGCGGGCAGGGCGGCGATGGGCGGCAGGGGCGCGCGCTGCGGACCAGCTGTCTTGAAAGTGATCAACGGGCGCGACAGGTCCGGTGCGCCGCTGATCCCACGCAACACCACTGCCGCCGACGCCCCGCCCGTGTCCGGGAGGTCGAAAAAGAGATCGTAGCGCGCGCCTGGCACCAATGGCAGGGTCTGGCGGACCGGCTCGAACATCCCGCACGGCTGGCCATCGATGGCCGTGACCTTCGCTGTCGCGCCTTCAATCCCGACCGCCATCACCCGGCGCGTCGACGCATTGGCGAGGCGGATGCGGATGCGGGCGCGGGGCGGGGCTTCCACCTCCTGTGTATCGATTGAGCCATTGACGAAGACCAGCGGTTCGGCCGCCTCGTCGCGCCAGTCAGCCAGCAGACAGGGCAGGTCGTGATCGACTGTCGGGGGCGTTTGCTCTTCGACGATCAGCAGTCCGGCAAGCCCGCGCGTCATCTGCGCATTGGCCTGCGTGCGTAGAGAGGGATGAAACAGGAAGACGCCGGCGTCAGGCGGTGTGAAGGCCAAGTCGAAACCGTCCGACGGCGCGACCGGCTTCTGGGTCCGCGGCGAGGCACCATCGAAGGCATGGGGCAGCCGCACGCCGCGCCAGTGGAGGGCGAGTGGCGTGTCGAGGCGGTTGTCGAGC
>CAIWVR010000548.1 GCA_903916165.1 uncultured Hyphomicrobiales bacterium
ACGGGTCGGTCGAGGCCTGCGCGAATTTCTCCGCGACATCCTTCCTCTTGAGAGCACTCTCTACCGCCGCATGGATCCTCTTCACTGTCTCTCGGCGCATGCCTGCGGGTCCGACCATTGCAGTCCAAACCGAGAAGTCATAGCCTGCCAGTGTCTCCGAAATGGCGGGAATGTCAGGCGTGAGTGGGTTTCGCTTAGGCGAGGTCACGCCTAGCGCTCGCATCTGTCCACTCCTGACGTGAGTCAACGCGTTTCCGGGGTCGACCAGGGTGGCACTGATTGTGTCTCCCAGAACATCCGTTATGGCGGCAGTCGTCCCCTTGTACGGTACGGCCAGGAGATCCGTGCCTGCGAGTTTGTTGATTGCTGCAATCTCTACCTGAACCATTGAAGTGGCAAACCCCACACTCACCTTGCCTGGATTCTTCTTGACGTGCGCAATAAATTCCGGAAAGGTCTTCGCCGGAAAGCCGGTCTTCACAACCAGGACGTGGTTGGTCAGGCTTACTCCGGCTATGGCGGTCAAATCTTTACGGGGGTCGTAGGGCAGATTTTTGACAAGAGCCACATTGATCGCCAGAGGGGACTGGGAACCCATATACAGCGTGTTGCCGTCTGGCTCCGACCTGGCCACATCCATTACGGCAATGATGTCCTTGCCACCCGCCTTGTTCTCGACGATAACTGGTTGCCCAAGGCTCGTGCTCAAGTAAGGCGCGATCAAGCGCGCCTGGAAATCAATAGCGCTACCCGCGGGAAGGGAAACAACCAGACGCAGGGGCCGCGCACTCGCCTGCGCAAAAGCAGTATGCGCAGGAAGACTCGCGGCGAGGCCCAGAGCCTTGATAAACGTTCGTTTTTTCATGACGATTCTTGATAGTTTGATTCATTAGTCTGTCTAACAGCCCGCAGTGCATACACCAAGCAGGCCTTCAGCGGCAAGGACTCGACGTTGGCACCCGCATTGCCGTGATTCAGGAAAGTTCGGATCGTCATATGGCTGGCACCGGCTGGAACAGCCAAGACAACGTGTCAGTGATCACAGAAACAGACCGCGTCCGCTGATCGGTCAGGCTGTGCGGTCGCGAGAAAGCCATGGGCGTTAATCCGTATAGCGAATCGAAGATGTTCATTGAATCGGCGACCATGATGGTCTGAGATGCTGCATCGATCTGATTTACCAATTCTTGTAATGTCATGACATGGTGCAAAATTCAACTGCTTGAATTCTTCTTTTGTATAGTTCGCCTTTATGAACATGAGATCGCATATTCGCACCAAGTCTAGTGCCTGTTTTTTATTTTGTCAATAGGGAGAACCATAGGAAGAACCAATGGCGGCATTGCCGTCACACCTGCGTTTGCCGCTCGCCGGCCTGCACGGACCTTCCTGAAACTCAATAGAACAAGCGTGACCCACCCGAATGCCTCGGGCAGCCAACTCCTTCCACATGCATGGCCAGTCGTATTCGCCTTTGACCTGGGCGGGGATAGCCTTGATGTGCGCCAAGAGTGCATCGTCGCTGATTCCATGGCGTACAGGCTTTCCCGGTTTGTCGTTGGCCTCTCGCTGGGTGTGCTGGTGATAGCCACTGGAGCTGACCTCAAGATGTTCGCACATCATGGACAGCGGCCAGCGTCGCCGGTTCTCATCGATCCACGCGTACTTCACGTTGACTCCCGCGCGAAGTACG
>CAIWVR010000549.1 GCA_903916165.1 uncultured Hyphomicrobiales bacterium
GTCTCGCTCTCGCGTCCCCTCACGCCGCCCGCGATCATTTCGGGCAGGGTGGGGAAGCTCTTGAAATCGAGCTTTCGGGCGACGTTCCAGGCCTCGCCCTTGCTGGCTTCCTGAAACTTCGCATTTTTGGCGACAACCATGGTCGGCTCGGTGTCATGCGTGTGGACGACGACGCGCGTGGCCGCCTTGATGGCGGCGGGATCGATCTCCGGCTTCTTGATCGAGGACAGGTGCATGCCGGGCTCGATCCAATGTTCGAAGAAAATCGGATCGAGCGAATTGGACGCGCACAGCACGATGTCGGCGCCCGCGACCGCCTCTTCCGGCTGCGCCACGGGGATGACGTCGAGGCCCAGCATCTCGCTCATGCGCGTCGCAAAAGCCTCGCGGTTCTCGCGATTGGGCGAGAAGCAGCGGACGATCTCGATTTTTCGAACCGCGCAGGCGGCGGTGAGTTGCGTCTCCGCCTGCCAGCCGGAGCCCAGGATGCCGATCGTGCGCGCGTTGGCGCGCGCCATATATTTCACGCCGAGCCCGTTGGTGGCGCCGACGCGGATGTGCTGCAGCACGCCATCGGGAAAGATCGCCAGCGGTTCGCCATTATGGGTGGAAAACAGCAGCACGAGGCCCACATATCGATCATTGGGTGCCGCCGGCACCTTTACACGCCGCCGTGCATTGCCGACGAGCGGATTGGTGATGATGTCCGAATTGATGCGCACCGCGCTCACGCCCAGGGCCGGAATGACGCCATCCATCGACTTCAGGCCATAGACGGCATCATCGCTCCAGCTCGTCGGCGTCACGCAATCGGAGCGCCGGCGGGAGACGCCGCGTCCCTCGGCGAGTTCGAGATAGGCCGTCTCCAGCGCCTCGATGCAATCGGGCATTGTCAGCAGCTTTTCGACATCGTCGTTCGAGAGGATGAGGGTCATGCATGGCTCCTTGTTTTTGTTTTTCGGGGCGGCTCAGGGCGCCGCCGGACCCGAGACATGGCCGAGAATGCGCGAGACGCGGCGCACCACCTCTGGTGGCGTCGCGTAGATCTCGCCCAAGATGCGGGCGATTGCGTCGCCGGCGATCGGCTCGACCGTGAGTTTCAGGCGTTCGGCCTCGGCGACGAAGGCTGCGTCCTTCATCGTCGCGTCAAAGGCGCGGCGCAGCGTTGCGAGCCGCACGGGCGCGAGTCCCGGCGGTGCCACGAAGGGCCGTCCCAGCGCCGTGCGCGCGAGGACCAGGCGCAGCGCATCGGTGTCCTCCTTGCTGCCGGCGGTAAGTTCGGTGGCGAGCGGCACCTGCGGGGGCACGCCGGGATCTTTCTCGAGACCGGCCTGAAACAGGATAGTCAGTTCGCTGTCGGTGTAGAGACGCGTGCGTGCCAAGGACTGGAAGGCGACGCAAATGCCCTGCACCTCATTGCGTTCCATCGCCATGACGATCTCGTTCGAGCCCGGATAGCCCTTGATCGTCTTGAATTTCATGCCGAGAAATTCGGTCAGGAATTCCGGATAGATGGCGGTGTCGGCGCCCGATCCCGTCGCGCCAACGGCGAGTTCCGTCGTGCGCAGGTCCTGCATGGTCTTGACCTTGGCGTCCTTGCGCACCGCGCAGACGCTGGTGTCCTTGTCGGGGCTGCCGATCCACCCCATTTTCTGCGGGTCGAGCAGCACATTTTGGCCGCCGAGCAGCGGCTCCAGCGGAATACCGCGATTGATCAGGCCGAACACGGTGCCGTCGCGTGGCGCGGCCGTGGCCAGATGGTTGGCGAGTTTCAGCGTCCCGGCGCCGGGCATGTTCTGCGGCGTCATGCCCGGTTCGCCCGGCATGTGGCGTGGCATGTGTCGCGCCAGCAGCCGCGCCCAGACGTCATTGGCACCACCGGGCCCGAAGCCGATCAGCAGCGAGACGGACTTGCCCTTGTAGAATTCCGCTTCGCCTTGCGCCAGGGCGTGCGAGCCGGACAGAAACGAACAGGCGAAAGCAAGGGTGAGGGCGAAGCGAACGAGCTTCATGGCTGTTCTCCCGAAAAATCGTCGGCCGTTGAGGGCGCGCTCGGGCGCGCCCCCGGTTTGTGCGATCAGTCGCGAATGTCTTGCAGAAACCATTCGGTCGGAATCTCGCGGCCCCGCTTGAGGCGCGTGGCTTCCTCGTAGACCAATCCGCCGACGGACGAGAATTGCAGGCCCTGATTGCCGACGTTGCGATAGAATGTGATCTGGTCGCGCGACGTCCGGCCCTTGCATTTGCCGGTCACGAGATCGGCGAATTCAGGCTTGTCGCCGCCCTTGCCGCGATCGTTGAAGTCGGGGCTGTCGCCGCCGAAGCCGGGCTGCGGGTTCTTTTCAGGAATGCGCTTCATCTGCTCTGTCGAGCCGCCGATATAGGCGGCGGGTGACAGGCCGCGTTCAGCCTGGAAACGCTCGGTCTGCTTCATCTGCAGTCCGGCGGTGCCCTGCCGCACGACAACGTCGAATTTGGACATGGAGGCATCCGGCATTTCACGTCGTCCGAGATTGGTGACGTGCTGGCCGGGACGCAGCCAGTCGGCGTCATAGACGGGCTTCATGGAATCGGTCGCGCTCGACACAATGTCGACGTCGCGCAGAGCCTCCTGCGCGCTTTCGACGGCACGCACTTCGATGCCGAGGCGTTGCGACATTTCTTGCGCATAGGCTTCGCGATTTTTCGGATTGGGGCTGTAAACCTTGCACAGCTTGATGTCACGCACGCAGGAGAAGGCGTCGAGAAAGGTGCGCGCCATGCCGCCCGAACCCAGCATCCCGACAACATGCGAATCTTCGCGCGACAGATATTTCACGCCGATGCCGGCGCCGCCGCCGACGCGCATGTGCTGCAGCACACCATCGTTGATGAAGGCGAGCGGCAGGCCGTTTTTGGTGGAGATCAGATAGATCACGCCGCAATAGGTGCCCGGTTGGCCGCAATGCTTGTCTTCGGTCCAGCCGCCGTCGTCGGTCTTGGGCCAGGTGATGATGTCGGACTTCATGCGGATGGCGAAATAGCCGTCGTTGGCACCTTCCATCGAGCCCCAGCGGAAATAGCCGTCGTCGCGATCGCAGGGGTAGTACATGTCGATCCTCGGGCGATGGATCGCGCCGCCTTCGGGCAGTTTCCGAAAGGCAGCTTCCTGCACGCGAATGCAGTCCTTCATCTGCAGGATGTCGCTGACGGTGGCATTGTCGATGATAAGCATGGTGCGTCCTCCCCGTATCTTTTGTTTTGGCGATTATAGCGGGGCCAGTGCCGCTGGGAATGGCCCTCCGGAGATGAAGGATATGCTTTTTCTCCGGTTGATAGACTGGATCAGCTCCCTGAATGCACTTGACGCGCGGAAAACTGCTTGAGTGTAAAAGGTTGATTTTTCTCTTCGAATCAGTCAGAAACCATCTGCCTTCGGTCTCTTGGCGGAACGCGCAGGGGTTTGGGCAGGGTCTGGCCAATGGCCTTGCGTTGGAACCGGGTAGGCCAGGAGGAATCGAATGCTCGTGAAGATTTCTGCATCCACTGGCTCTGCCGCGGCACTTGTCGCCATCCTGTTTTTTGCCGGTGAAGGTCAGGCGCTGGCTGCGCCTTGCCCCTTTGGCGAGATCTACCGGCCCTCGCGCGGTGTTTGCATCAGCAAGGACGTTGCCATTCAGGCCGGCATTTACCGCCACGCCGCCAGTCCGCTGGCCGTCCCGGCGATCACCCCCAATACCGGGCGGGTGATTCCCTTACCGCCGCCAAGACCCAGATTTGAGGCACTCGCCGCCATCGAGCGTCGCGCGCCTGCAGCGCGCGCGACAGCCGCAGGTGCGCTCGCCTTTGTTCCGGAACGCGCGGCCGCGACGGTGGCGAGAGACGCCAGCCCGAAGCGCCCGGAACCCTCCAGTCCTGCAACGGTCCTTGTCAGCCGTCCTGCCATTTCACCCTATGGCAGTCTCGTTCCGCTGGAGCCCCAGCCTTGATGGCTGTCGCATTGCAGCAACAATTTGATCCGATGTTTTGAAACGGCCCCACAAATGACCCAGCTTGTGGGATGTCATATCCTCGTCGCAAAGCCCCGGGAGGTCCAAGAATGCGTGTCTTGCTAGCAGCCATGTCCGCCGCTGTCCTTTTGTCCGCCTGCGCTCCGACCACGACGCGCACGGTCTCGGCATCTTCCGAGACTTACGTCTGGGCACGCAACGACGGCCGTCGCATGGCAGGAAATCCCGAGCTTCTGCGTCAGGGACAGGCCGATCAGGCGGCTTGCCGGGCGACGGCGAGCACGTCGGGCACGCTCAATCTGCAGGTGTTCGCCAGCTGCATGGCAGCGCGCGGCTATTCCCCCCGGCAGGTGTAAGGCAGCTTTCCAGAGCCGTGGCGGCTTGCACCCGGCTCTTGTCCCGCTTGGAACAATGGATCATAATCCAGTCCGTTTTTCGGTCTGTAAGAAGGGCGCGCGCAGGTGCGTGCTCGCGTGCGACTGGGGTGTGCAGGCGTCGCTCGCCGTGCCCGTGATGGTCTCGCTTTGACGATTGTTATTTCCATTTCGGTACAGGATGGCGTGGTTCTCGCGTCCGACAGTGCCGTTGAGCACCGCGGGCAGGTTTATTATTCCGCCGAAAAGACCCTGCAGCTCATCAAGGGCCTGCCCATTGGCGTGTTGATCGCAGGGGACGCTGCCATCAACAACAAGGCCTTCATCGACGTCCTGAAGGATTTTGGCGCGCAATGCGCTGGCCGGAACGGGGCGGGCGGTTTCGACCGCAACACCTACACCGTCGAGGGCGTCGTGCGCCGGCTGCAGGATTATCTGCGCTCGATGGCGCCGATGCAGGTCGCCAAGCTGCGCTCGACGCTGATCATTGCTGGCTATTCCGCAGGCTCTGACACGCCGGAGGTCTGGAACCTGATCTTCGACTCGTCCGAGGGCATCAGCGTCTCGCAGATCTGGTCGCCGACCGAATATGGCGTCTGCTGGGAAGGGTCGGGAGAATGCCTGCACCGGCTGATGAGCGATGAATTCACCACCGGGGCCGATGGCGAGAATGACATGTCCAGCCCCACTTTGGTGACGCCCGGCATGCCGATCCACGACGCCATCGCCCTGACTCGCTTCCTGATGGACGCCACGATCGGCTATGTCCGTTTTCGGGTCGACCTGCAGCCCAAGACGGTTGGCGGCCCGGTCGATATGGCGGTCATCACCCGGCACGAGGGGTTTCGCTGGGTGCAGCGCAAGAAGCTGTCCGGGCCGTCGGCCGGGCGTTAGCTCATTCCGCGGCGGCGCGCGGCAGGGTGCGGCTGGCCGCCAGCACGGGCTCCAGGATGTGTCGGGCAATATGCCGGACGACGGGCGCGCACACGCCATCCCCGCACAGATGGTAGGCGTCGTTGTAACGGGCCGGAAGCGCGTAGTCGTCGGGCAGTCCCATGAGTCGCGCGGCCTCGCGCGGCGACAGCAGGCGCGAGCGGATATGCGGTCCCTCGACCACCAGAATGGATTGCCGCGACGAGCCGCCGCCCGGTGTGCGCAGACACCCCGCCACATCATCGAAGCGCACTTCGGCCCGCTGGCGCTTGATGCCCTCCTTCTCGACCCGCGTCCGCCGGTAGACACCGCCCACCATCCGCTGGCCGCTGCCTTGCGCGGCGGCGAGTTTGGCGCGGTGGACATCAGACATCAGGTCGATCAGGCGCTGCGTCCGGGCGGGGCTGTCCCAGCTGACGCCGGTCGGCTGGTCCTCGATCACATCGGCAAAGCCGACATTGCGCGCGGCGGGCCGGGGGATGTTCCACCACAGCCAGGCCGCGCGGGCCGTGCGCGTCATGCCTGCCTGCGCAGCGACAAGCGCCGGCGGATGCCAGTCGGCATGGGGGCCGTCCTGCAACAGATGCGCCGGAAGCCCTTCGCTGCGATGCACGGCAATGAAAAACACGCGTGGGCGTGATTGCGGCACGAAGTGCGCGGCATTGATGACCACGGCCCCGAAGCGATAGTCCTCGCTTGCCAGTGCGGCCCCGATTGCCGCGAAATCCTTGCCGGCATGCGAGGTCAGCGCGCCATAGACATTTTCAAGCACGATCGTGCGGGGCGGGCGTCCGTCAGCGCGCAATCCACGCATGAGTTTCCAGAACGCCCAGAAGGTGCCGCTGCGCGTGGTGGCATCGTCGCTCTCGCGTCCGAGGCCGCGATAATCGCCCGCAAGAGAGAGATCCTGACAGGGAAAAGAGGCCCAGGCGAGATCCGCCACACCGTTGGGAAGGTCGTCCAGCGCCAGTTGGCCGACGTCGCCGGGCTGCATGTCGTCTGCACCCCAATTGGCCCGATAGGCCGCCACCTTCATGTCATCGACATCATTGGCGAAGGCACAATGCCACCCTTCACCGAGGCCGGCGCGGGCCATGCCTCCGCCAGCGAAGAATTCAAGGAAGGTCGGTCTGCGGACGCCCATCGACCGCAAACTGGCGGACACCGATGATTCGGGCAACCACGGGCTACTTCCGCTCGCGCCAGAACGGGTAGGTCGCGACCGCGCAGGCCACGGCGAGCGAGCCGCGCAGGAAGGTTTCGCCAGGAGGATCGCCGGCCACCACGCCCCACAGGATGCCGAGGAAGAAGGCGGCACCCATGCCGACAGCAAGTTTCTTGTCCCGGATCACGCGCGGTTCCTTTCGATCTGGGCGACAGCGTCCCACAATTCGTCAAAATGGCCGATCACAATGTCGGGCGCGAAGGTCGACACATGCTGGTCTGTGTAGCCGAAATCGACGGCGATCACAGGAAGGCCCGCAGCCTTGGCGGTGTCGATATCGGTGCGGGAATCGCCCACCATAATGCTGCGCCGGGGGATGCCGCCGGCCTGCGCGATGGTGTTGAACAGAAAGCGCGGATCGGGCTTGGCGATGTTTGCGCCCTTGTCCTTGAACGTGTCCTGTCCGCAGATCGCCCGGAACCTGTTGTGGACGCCGAGCGCGGTCAGCAGCCGGATCGAGGGCTGCTCGACCTTGTTGGTGCAAACGGCGAAGGCAAAGCCCGCCGCCTCGAAACGGTCGAGCGCCGCCACCACGCCGTCGAACAGATGGCTCTCATCAGCGATATGGGCCTCATAATAGGTCAGATAATCACCAAACAGCCTTTCGAGCCGGGCCTCGTCGATGGTTTGCCCGGCAGCCTGAAAGCCGCTGCGGATCAGCGCGCGGGCACCCGCGCCAACCATTTTGCGGGCATCCGCCAGAGCCACGGGAGGCAGGCCTTCGCGGTGCAGAATGACATTGAGGGTGGCGCAGAGGTCGCCGGCGGTCTCGGCCAGCGTGCCGTCGAGGTCGAAGACGAGGAGGGGGAGAACCTGTTGCATGGGCGACGCCTAGGTGGAAAATCGTCACAGGTCAAACCCGCCGCCAAGGCCCGCGCTTGCGCGGCAGGCCCGCAACGTCGTTAGACTGCGGGCGAAGCGACGAATCGCGCCAGAGGTTGCCATGCCCAGACTGTCATCCGTCCGTCCCCTTCTCGTCCTCCCGCTCGTGGCGATGGGCGCTGGCCTGGCTTTCGCTGCCGCGAATTATGAATTCCTGGCTGCCCCCAAGATCGACCTGAACCGTGTCTATCGGCTCGACAAGGCGACCGGCGAGATCGGGGCCTGCCAGTATGGGCTGAAGGAAAATTCCGTCGGCGTCACGCTCTGCTATCCACCGGGCGAAGGCGCGATGGCGCAGGCACCCAGCGAATACGGGCTCATTTCCTCCCGACACGAGGACGAAGGCGGCGTCTTCCGGGTCGACCTGCGCACCGGCACCATGTCGATCTGCTACGTGCTCAATGATCAGGTGGTCTGCTCCCCGCCGGGCAAGTAGCTATTGCATTGCAGCACGCTCATTTGCCTTTCCCGCCGGAAGCCTTTATGCGCCGCGCAGAGCCTTCCCGTCGCGCCGGAGCCGCCATGTCCCGTCCAGCCATGACCGATCCCGCCGAAGCCGCCAAACGCCTTGCGGCTGCCCGTGCCGTGGAACTCGTCAAGCCTGGCATGCGGCTGGGACTGGGCACCGGCTCCACCGCCGCCCATTTCGTCGCGCTGCTGGGCGAGCGTGTGGCGCAGGGCCTTCAGATCGTCGGCGTACCCACCTCGCTGCGGACCGGCACGCAGGCGGCCAGCCTCAATATTCCCCTCTCGACGCTCGACGAGACGCCCGAACTCGACCTCACCATCGACGGTGCTGATGAGTTTGACCCGCAGCTGCGCCTCATCAAGGGCGGTGGGGCAGCCCTGCTGCACGAGAAGATTGTCGCAGCGGCCTCCGCCCGCATGGTCGTGGTGACAGACCGCTCCAAGCAGGTGGCCAACCTCGGGCGCTTCCCGCTGCCGGTCGAAGTTGACCGTTTCGGGATCGAATCCACGCGCCTGCATGTCATTGCGGCTGGCATGGCGACGGGTTGCACCGGCGATGTCCGGCTGCGTCACGACGCGCAGGGACATATCTTGGTCACAGACGGCGGTCATGCCATTCTTGACTGTGCGTTCGGGATCATCCCGGACCCGGATGCGCTGGCGCAAATGCTCAACGGCATTCCGGGCGTGGTCGAACATGGCCTGTTCATCGGCATGGCGACGGCCGTGATCGTCGCCGACGAGAACGGAATTGAAGTGATCGGCGACTTGAGCTGAGATCAAAACAATTTGTAAGGGAGATACCCACGTGAAGCTTAATCTCATGATCTGCGCCGCAGCGCTTGCCCTTGTCGCAGGCGCGCCCGCAGCCGCTCTGGCACAGGCGCAGCCGAAGGCCCCCACCTATTTCCCGTCCACGGCGCCAATGACGGACGCAAAATTCGCCGCTGCGCGCGAACTCGTCCTGCTGGCTGGCATTGATCGCGGCTATCAGGGCTTCGTCCCGGAAATGCTGCGCGAGCTGAATGGCAATATTACGCGCACGCGTCCCGAATTGCTGGCCGACATGAACGCCGTGATGACCAGTGTCATCGTGCCTGAATTCATGAAGCGTACGCAGGATATGACCGACCAGGCTGCGCGCATCGTTGCCTCCTCCATGACCGATGACGAACTCAAGGAGACGGTTACCTTCCTGAAGACACCCGGCGGCAAGAAATATATCGAAATGCAGCCGCAAGTGATGAATGGCGTGGTGTCCTCGCTTGACGCCTGGAACCGCCAGCTCTCGGTCGAAATGATGGTCCGCGTCCGCGCGGAAATGAAGAAAAAGGGTCACGATCTCTGATCGGATTCCGAAAGGCTTTTTCAGATGACGTATGATGTCGATCTCTTCGTCATTGGTGGCGGTTCGGGCGGCGTGCGCGCCGCGCGGATCGCTGCGGGGTATGGTGCCTCGGTGATGATCGCCGAGGAATACCGCATGGGCGGCACCTGCGTGATCCGCGGATGCGTGCCAAAAAAGCTCTATGTCTACGCGAGCCGCTTCGCGGATGATTTTCAGGATGCCGCCGGTTTCGGCTGGAGCTTTCCGGAAAAGCCCGTCTTTCACTGGCCTTCGCTCGTTGCCGCGAAGGAAAAGGAAATCTCTCGCCTGTCGCAGACCTACGCGAA
>CAIWVR010000550.1 GCA_903916165.1 uncultured Hyphomicrobiales bacterium
GGCGCGGCCCTCGCTCACAATGACCGGGCAATCGGCCATCAGCCTGGACACGCGTGCGCCATCGAGCGTCGCCGACATGACGAGGATGCGCAGGTCCTCACGCAGGCCCGCCTGCGCCTCCAGAGCGAGCGCAAGGCCAAGGTCGGCATCGAGCGATCGTTCGTGGAATTCGTCGAACAGGATGGCAGAGACGCCCTCCAGCGAGGGATCGTCGAGGATCATCCGGGCGAACACGCCCTCGGTCACGACCTCGATACGGGTTTTGGCGGAAATGCGCGATTGCAGGCGCACGCGCAGGCCCACCGTCTCGCCGACGCTCTCGCCCAGCGTCTCGGCCATGCGCTGCGCGGCGGCGCGCGCCGCCAGCCGGCGTGGCTCGAGCAGGATGATCTTGCCGCCCTGCGTGAAAGGCTCGCCCAGCAGGACGAGCGGGATGCGGGTCGTCTTGCCCGCGCCGGGCGGTGCCACCACGACGAGCCGCGTCGCGTCAAAAAGCGTGGCGCGCAGGGCGTCGAGCACCTCGTCGATGGGCAGGGGGACGGGAAAGACGGGGCCGGGCCGTGCAGATATGGGGGCAGACATGGAGGCATGATTGGCGGAGGCCGCGCCAGAGCGCAAGGTCCGAACAGGGCGGGGCAAACCCGCGTGCCTGACCTGAACCTGCGTGGCGACATCACCAGAAGGCCGATTGTGCCTCTTCTCCGGCGCACCGGAACGGGGTATACGCCCGGGCCGGGTCGTGTGTGCCGGGTTGCTGCAGGGGATCAGCCCCTCAAGGATGAATGATGACGGAGATCGGGCCCGAGAGCCACGTCGCAGCAACGAAGGATGCAGCCTCGGCTGCAGCTCCGTCTGCGTCGCCGGCGCACAAGCAAGACCCGAACACCGGACATGGTCCGGGCTCGACGAACATCTGGACGCTGACGATTGGCTCGATCGGCGTCGTCTACGGCGACATTGGCACCAGTCCTCTTTATGCGCTGCGCGAATCGCTGGCGCATACGCATGGCGTGGGCACGCCGGACGCCAATATTCTCGGCGTGGTCTCGCTGCTCATCTGGGCGCTGTTTCTGATCGTCACCATCAAATATGTCGCCTTCCTGATGCGCGCCGACAACCGCGGCGAGGGTGGCACGCTGGCGCTCATGGCGCTGGCGCAGGGCACGCTGGGCCGCCGCTCCGGTATCGTGCTGGCGCTGGGCATTCTCGGGGCCTCGCTGTTCACTGGCGATGCGATCATCACGCCGGCGATTTCCGTCCTGTCTGCCGTCGAGGGCCTGAAGCTCGTCACGCCGCTGTTTGATCCTTATGTGCTGCCGGTCACCTTTGTCATTCTGGTCTCCCTGTTCATGGTGCAGAGCCATGGCACCGGCCGTGTCGCCGGGTTCTTCGGGCCGATCATGATCGTGTGGTTCGTGGCGCTGGCGGCTCTGGGCCTGTCGCATATTGGCGATGCGCCACGCATTCTGTACGCGTTCAATCCCGTGCACGGCATCACCTTCCTGTTCTCGCACGGCATGCTCAGCTTCGTCGTGATGGGCAGCGTCTTCCTTGCCGTGACCGGGGCGGAGGCGCTCTATGCCGATATGGGCCATTTCGGCCGCCGACCGATCCAGATCGCCTGGACCGCCTTTGTCCTGCCGGCGCTGATCCTCAACTACCTCGGGCAGGGTGCCCTGATGCTCAGCAACCCGGCCACGATCGAAAATCCATTCTTCCTGCTGGCACCCGACTGGGCCGTGTTGCCGCTGGTCATTCTGGCCACCATCGCCACCGTGATCGCCAGCCAGGCGACCATCACCGGAGCCTTCTCGCTGGCGCGCCAGGCCATCCAGCTTGGCCTGCTGCCGCGCCTCGAGATCACGCACACGTCGGACAAGCTCGAAGGGCAGATTTACATCCCGCGCGTCAACCGCATCCTGCTGATCGGCGTGCTGCTGCTGGTTGTCATGTTCAAGTCATCGAGCGCGCTGGCCTCGGCCTATGGCATTGCCGTGACGGCCTCTATGGTGGTCGATACGCTGCTCGCCTTCGTCGTCGTCTGGCGGCTCTGGAAATGGCCGCTGTGGGGCGCTGTCGCGGCCATGGGCACTTTCCTTGCCATTGAGGGTGCCTTTTTCTCGGCCAATCTGCTCAAGCTTCTGGACGGCGGCTGGGTGCCGGTGCTGGTCGGTGCCTCGGTCGTGCTGATGATGTGGACCTGGCTGCGTGGCTCGGGCTTCCTTGCCAACAAGACGCATCGTGATTCCATTCCCATGCGCGACCTCATCCGCATGCTGGAAAAATCGAAACCGACGCGTGTCAGCGGCACGGCCGTGTTCCTGACCAGCGACTCGCAGGTCGCGCCCTCGGCGCTGATGCACAATCTGAAGCACAATAAGGTGCTGCATGAGCGCGTCTTCATCGTCAGCGTGAAAACTGAGGAAACGCCGCGCGTGTCCGCCAGCAGCCGCTACGAGATCGAGCAATTGTCGGCGGATTTCACGCGCATCACGCTGCATTACGGCTTCATGGAAAGCCCGCGCGTGCCCGCCGCGCTCGCCAATCTGCGCAAGGCCGGATTGAAGTTCGACATTATGACCACGTCGTTCTTCCTCGGACGCCGCACGATCAAGGCCAGCCCGAATTCAGGCATGCCGCTCTGGCAGGACAAGCTGTTCATCGCCCTGTCGCGGCAATCCGCCAATGCGACGGACTTCTTCTCGATTCCCTCAGACCGTGTTGTGGAACTCGGCGCGCAGGTCACGGTTTAGTCAGCCGTCATTGCGAGCGCAGCGAAGCAATCCAGGCACGGATGGTCATCGTGACGTGATGAGGCTGCGAGAGCGCGCCGCAAACCCGCGCCAGCGGCTTCTGGATTGCTTCGGCTCACGCTCGCAATGACGGCCTAATTTCTAATTGAAAACACGTTCTCGCCACGGATGACGAAGTCCCGGTCAAGAGCTGCAATGCAGTGCAGGAAAGATTTTGCTGTTCCGCCCTGAGGGATCAGCCAGTCGTGTAATTCGACTGACATGATTGGGAACTCCTGCACCCACTCGGTGTTCTTGTCGAACAAGTGAGCTTCGCCCCCTTCGATGTCGATCTTCACGTAAAAGGGCTCGTAGCCTGCCTCGATAGCTTCGCGCACCATTCTCAACATAGAAAGCTGCACGCAAGAGCCGGATTGGTCGGGTTCGGTGCGATAGGCCCACTCGCCTTCGCCAGGGTCGTGAATGTTCACAAAACCATCGCTTGATCCAATAGCCGCTTCGTGAATCGTCGCGTCTAGTCCTTTTGTGTTCTGCCGCAGCAGAGCGCAATTTTCCGCATCAGGTTCGAAGGCGATGATATGGGCTTCCGGATATTCGCGCGCAAACCAGACCAGGCTGGCACCAATATTCGCGCCCGCATCGATGATGAGGGGCTTTTGTCCCTGGGCCACCATCGCCCGATACATTGCCCTCAGTCCCTTGCCGCGCTTGAAGCGCAGGATATCATACTCACGATTGACGAAATGCTGTTCCAGCACGCCGCGATCCGCGACCGATCCGCGATGATGGATC
This sequence comes from uncultured Hyphomicrobiales bacterium, assembly GCA_903916165.1. Taxonomy (GTDB): domain Bacteria; phylum Pseudomonadota; class Alphaproteobacteria; order Rhizobiales; family Beijerinckiaceae; genus Terripilifer. Next base: position 3,546 of record CAIWVR010000550.1, read on the forward strand.
CGGACCTGACCTATCGATGTCGCAACGTCAAAATGACTCAGATGCCGAATTTGATATCGGTTGAGAACTCGCCGCCACTTCAACGCCATGCAAAAACCCTCGATGATGCTGACCTGTCGGCCAGCGCGCCCTACGGTCGCCCGATGCTCGTGTAGGTAAACCCACGCCGTTTCATGTCCTGCGGGCGGTAGATATTGCGCAGGTCGACAACGACGGGTGCCTTCATCAGATCCTTCACGCGCATCATGTCGAGCGCGCGGAAGGCGTCCCATTCGGTGACGATCACGAGGACATCGGCATCCGCCGCGCAATCATAGGGGTCGGCCGCATAGGTAACATCCGTCATGATCTGCCGGGCCTGCTCCATGGCTTCGGGATCGAAGCCGTGAACCTGTGCCCCCGCGCTCGTCAGGGCCGCGACAATATCAATGGAGGGTGCGTCGCGCATGTCATCGGTGTTGGGTTTGAAGGCGAGGCCAAGCAGGGCGATCTTCTTGCCTTGCACGGAACCGCCGCACGCCGCCACCACGCGCTCCGCCATGGCCTTTTTGCGTGCCTTGTTGACACGCTCGACGGTCTCCACGATCTGTACCGGCGCGCCGGCCTCCTGCGCGGTGCGCACCAGCGCCAGCGTATCCTTCGGGAAACAGGAGCCACCGTAACCGGGCCCGGCGTGCAGGAATTTCGACCCGATGCGATTGTCGAGGCCGATGCCGCGCGCGACATCCTGCACATTGGCGCCAACCTTTTCA
>CAIWVR010000551.1 GCA_903916165.1 uncultured Hyphomicrobiales bacterium
ACAATGACGAACCTGATGCGAACGCATTCTCTTCTGGGTGGCGCTGATCCTGCTTCTCGTGTCGCTGGTCTTCGGCTACGCGCGGCGCGGACGCCGGGCACGACTTGATGCAGCGCAAGGCCAAATGCCCGCGCTGCGTCGATGCTGCTCATGTCAGGAGAACGCCATGTTCCGCACCATTCTCGTCGCCGTCGATCTTGCTGAAATGAATATCGCCAAGCCGGCGATCGAACAGGCGGCAGCTCTGGCCGAGCAGTCTGGCGGGGCGCTGCGCCTCGTCAACGTTCAGTCGCTGCTGCCCGCCACCTTCATGGATTATGTGCCGGCTGATTTTGACACGCAGCTGAAGGAGGATGCGCAGGCCAGCCTGAAGCAGGTTGCTGAAAAAGTGCCGCTGCCGCATGCACGCGTCTCCTGGACGGTGCGCGCCGGCGGGGTCTATCCGGAAATTCTGGCTGAAGCCGACGCCTGCGGTGCCGATCTCATCGTCATCGGCTCGCATCGGCCCGCCATGTCGACCTATCTGCTGGGCTCCAACGCCAAGACGGTCGCGCGCCATGCCACATGTTCGGTGCTGATTGTGCGCACTTGAGCCACACCGCCTAGTCCAGCCTCGGGCCGACGTGGTAGAGAAGATTCATGCTTCGCCTGATCCTTCTCCGCCATGCCAAGGCCGCCACGCAAGCCAGCGGCAGTGATGCTGAGCGCCCGCTAACCCAGCGCGGACGCCACGAGGCGCTGCGCGTCGGCGACGACCTCGCGGGTCTGGGTCTATTTCCCGATCTCGCCGTGACCTCGACCGCCAAACGCACGCGCGAGACGCTCGAACTCGCACTGGAAACTTTTGGCGAGCCCTGCCCGGTCGCCGCCGAGCCGCGGCTTTATCTCGCCGAACTGCCAACGCTGCTGGACATGTTGCACCACCTGCCACCCTTCGTGCAGCTGCTGCTCGCCGTCGGCCACAATCCGGGCTTTCATGACTTCGCGCTGATGATGGCAGGTCAGGGCGACCCCCTGACACGGGCGCGGCTGGAAGCGGGATTTCCGACTGCCGCTTTCGCCGTTATCGACTTTGCGGCGACAAACTGGTCCGACGTGCAGCCCGGCACGGGTGTCCTGGACAGGTTCGTGACGCCGGGGGATCCAGCCTAGGGACGGCGCTTGTAATAGAGTTTCAGCTTCTGACCTGAGGGCCTGCATCAACCCGCCAGAACCGCATTGCCGCTGATCTCTGACCTCGCGCTTCATCTGAAGGCTGCCATGCGAAGATGGATTGCCGAGCCACCTTCGGGGCTCCTCGCAAGGACGAATGCGTCCTCGTCATTGCGAGCGCAGCGAAGCAATCCAGGCGCACATGGCTGATCGCGAGCAGAACCTCCGCGGCCACGCATCGGCAAAAGCCCCACGCGCGGCCTCTGGAGTGCTTCGCCGCGCGCGCAAGGACGGCTAGACTCCGAGCTTCTTCTGCAGGCTCGACGAGGAGGTCGTGTACTGGAACGTCAGCTTCTTGTCCGGATAGACGTAGCGATGCGCCTTCTGCGCCGCGAGCGCGACTTCGTGAAAGCCGGAGAGAATGAGCTTCAGCTTGCCGGGATAGGTGTTGATGTCACCCACCGCAAAAACGCCAGGCGCACTGGTCTCAAAGGTCTCCGTGCTCACCGTGATCAGGTTTTGATGCAGGTTCAGCCCCCAGTCCGCGATCGGTCCAAGCTTCATGGTCAGGCCGAAGAATGGCAGCATGGCGTCGCAGGGGAGATCGAAGCTCGTGCCGTCCTCGCCACGCACGGTGGCGGCCGACAACAGTCCGCCATCGCCCTTGAGCCCCGTCACCTGGCCAAGCACGAAGTCCATCTTTTTGTCGCGCACCAGTTCGCGCATCGCATTGACCGAATGCGGCGCGGCGCGGAAGACGTCGCGGCGATGCATCAGCGTCACGCGGTCGGCGACCTTTTGCAGGTTGAGCGCCCAGTCGAGCGCCGAATCGCCGCCGCCCACCACAAGCACGTGGCGGCCGCGGAACGCGTCCATCTTGCGCACCGCATAGAAGACCGACGCCCCCTCATAGGCGTCAATGCCGGGGATCGGTGGCTTCTTGGGCTGGAACGATCCGCCGCCGGCGGCGATCAGCAGGACCCTGGTCTCGAACACGAGTTCGCCGTCGGTGGTGACACGAAACAGCGGCGCGTCCGGTGTGCCGATGGGCTCGACCTGCGCGACCATCTCGTTGAAAT
>CAIWVR010000552.1 GCA_903916165.1 uncultured Hyphomicrobiales bacterium
CGTTCTCGCTGGCGGTGTGCGCCGGGGCACCCCCCGACAGGAGGATCATCCCGAAAAGGGCGAGGACGAAGGCACGCATGACCAGTTCCCTTCAATAAGATCGCGCATACTGACAGGCATGCGCGGCAAAACCGGGGCAAGGGGCCCCGTGCCTCTCAGACGTCGTGGGTGCTCTGCCACTGCCCGGCTTCGATCTTGGATGCCGCGATCACAGCCTGCGTGCGACTCTCGACGCCAAGCTTCTGCAGGATGGCCGAGACATGCGCCTTCACGGTCGCTTCCGACACCGTGAGCTCATAGGCGATCTGCTTGTTGAGGAGACCTTCCGACAGCATCATCAGCACGCGCACCTGCTGGGGCGTGAGCGAGGCCAGTCGACGCACCGTATCTGCAGTCTCCTTGTCCGCGGGGCCGGTAAGATCGACGTCGGCGGGCGTCCAGGTCTGTCCCGCGAGGATGCTGCGGATCGCATGGCGCATCGCCTCGATGTCAGTGGTCTTGGGGATGAAGCCCGAGGCACCGAAGTCGATGCAGCGGCGAATGACACCACGATCCTCATTGGCCGAGACAACGACCACCGGCACGCCCGGATATTGCGCGCGCAGGTACATCAGGCCGGAAAAGCCCCTGACGCCGGGCATGGTGAGGTCGAGCATGATGAGATCAGCGTCGGAATTCTTCTCGAGCTCCGCGCTGAGCGATTCGAGATCGCCGCACTCCACAATGTCGGCGTCAGCGACCGCCCCGGCCACCGCCTGGCGCAGCGCGCCCCTGACCAGCGGATGATCATCTGCGATGAATATGCGTGTTGATGAAAGCTCCACGCGTTCCCCCTGCATTCAGGCCCTGCGCTGACGATCTAGCGGTGACCGGACCCTGCGGCATTGATCTGAAGCGGATCATGACGCTCATTCACGGAGGCGCTGGATACTTTTGAGGCCGGAATCTATCTTTCATCTGTTGTATGGGTGACGCAAGCCCACGCTAGGGCCATGCGCGGGAGAGGTGAATATGGCGAACCGGCTGACTGACGCCGAAAGGCAGGCCCGGGAAGCGCGCGGCGGATGGCTCGCCTTTGCATCTGCCGCCGTGGCAATGGCGGCTGGCCTGATCGTCCTGCTCGATCGCATCGGCCTGCCCGAGCAGGGTGCCAAATGGCTGGCAATCCTTGTGGTTGCAGTCGCTTTGTCGCTGCTTGGCCTGTTTTTGCGGGCCGCGCGGATCTCTACCTTCTATGTCGCAGGACGCGCCGTGCCAGCGTCGTGGTCTGGCCTGGCCTTGGCGGGCACCATGGCTGGCATGGGCTTGATTTTCCTGCCGCCGCTGCCGTCCGGGGCCTCAGGCAGCACATTTTTGACGGGCATCGGAGCCGGTATTGCCGGGCTTGCCCTGCTCACGGCACCGCTGATTCGCAAAAGCGGGGCCTTCTCTGTCACCGAACTTCTCTCGGAACGCTTCCCGACACTGCCCGCGCGGCTCTGCATCGTCGTGCTGGCGGCGGCGGTTTGTGGATTGGTCGCCCTGGCTGGCCTGTCTGAAGCCGTGCAGTTGCTGGGTGTCCAGATGCAGCTCTCGCCCGGTCCCGCGGTCGGGCTTTCTTCGGCTATCTTGTTGTTGACGCTGCTGCCGGGCGGATTGCGGGGCCTGACCTGGGGCGCGGCGGCCGCCGGCGGCCTGCTTCTCGCCGCACTGACCGCGCCGATCCTGCTGCTCGCCGGGCAGGACATCGCCCTGCCCGCGCCCTGGATCGGCTCGCCCGAAGCCTGGGCCCATGCCGCCGGGCGACTGGGCAGCTGGGGAGGCCTGGCGTTCGGCGCTCCGGGCTGGCTCGCCGTGCCGATTGCGCTGGGCCTCATGGCCTTCGCACCCGTGCTGGCCCTCTCGGCGACGGCGCGCGACCGTGCCCGCGCTCAATATAGCGTGGTGACCGGCACAGTCTGGCTGGTGTTGATCGGCTTTGCCGCTGTCACGACGCTGGCACTTGGTGCCATCGGTCTCGACGTCACGCTGATTGGCCAGCGGCCGGACCAGCTGGCAGATGTCTTTTACCGCGCCAGCGCCGACGGTTTCGTCTCAATCTGCGGACAGCACCCCGGCGGGCCGGCACAAGCGCGCGCAGCCTGCGCGGGATCGCCCGGCTTTGCGGGCGTGCTGCGCGCAGGCGACATCTCCGCAACGGTGGATTTCCTGACCTTCGGCTTGTCGGACACGCAGGCGCTCGGCGGTGCCTGGCGTGCGATGACGCTCGCCGGCTGGTTTGGCGCAAGCCTGGCTCTGGCGGCAGCGGGCCTGCAGGGCCTGGCGACCGCCATCGGCCATGACCTGGTCTACCGCCTGCACGACCGCGGGGCGATCACCAGCCGCAGGCTGGCGACAACGCGCCTCGCGCTCCTGGCGGCGGGGCTGCTCGTTGGCATGGCCGTCCTGCGGTTCCATCCCGACACGCGTGTCTTGCTGGCCCTGTCGCTCACGCTCTGCGCGGTCGGGATCGCGCCGCTGCTGATGCTGAGCTTCTGGCCCCCGGCAGGGGGGCTGGAGGCTGTGGTGGCCCTTGCCACAGGGCTGGGCGTGGCGGCCGTTACGGGCAAGGTCATGCTGGTGTTTGGCGCGCCAATGGCGGAAGCCATGGGAGCCGGCGCACTGGTGGGCGCGGCGGCCGCCTTCACTGCCGGTGTGCTCGCAAGCTTGCGTCA
>CAIWVR010000553.1 GCA_903916165.1 uncultured Hyphomicrobiales bacterium
CACGCCGTTGCGTCTCCGCAATGCCGAGGCCGCCCTCAACGGACGCAAGATCGACGAGGCCAGTCTGGCCGAGGTCGCAGCGATTGCTTCCGCCGAGGTTGATCCGAATGGCGACATTCATGCGAGCGCGCGCTACCGCAAGGCGCTTGTCGGCACTCTCCTGAGCCGCGCGTTGAGCGCAGCGGCCAATCGGAAGGATTGAACGATGAAGATCGATTTTAAGGTCAACGGCGCCGCCGTTTCGGTGGAGGTCACGCCGCGCATGACGCTCGCCGATTGCCTGCGTCACGAACTCCATCTCACCGGAACGCATGTTGGTTGCGAGCACGGCGTCTGTGGTGCCTGCACGGTGATCGTCAATGGCGACGCCGTGCGCGGCTGCCTCATGCTCGCCGTGCAGGCACAAGGTGCCAGTGTCACGACGGTTGAGGGCCTGTCGCTGGAAGAAGGGCTGACGCCCTTGCAGCAGGCCTTCAAGCATCATCATGCGTTGCAATGCGGCTTCTGCACGCCCGGCATGCTGACGACGCTTCACGCGCTCCTCAGCGACGAACCCGACGCCAGCGAAGAGCGTATTCGCGACGTGATTTCCGGCAACATCTGCCGTTGCACAGGCTATGTCCCGATCATCGAGGCCGCCATGGATGCACGCGCGTCCTACCAGCAGTCACGGGGTGACAAATGAAGCCCGCCAGCCACCAGACCCAAAACAGCTACATTGGCGCACATATCGAACGCGTCGAAGATTACCGCTTCCTGCGCGGCGAAGGTCAATATCTCGACGACATCTCGCGTCCGGGACAATGGCACGCAGCCTTCCTGCGTTCGCCTGTTGCGCATGGCCGTATCCGCGGCATCGACGCCAGTGCCGCGCTGGCCATGCCGGGTGTGCGCGCTGTCATCACCGCCCGCGACATCGAGGGCGACATCCCGACCATTCCCTTCCGTCGCCCCAATCCGACCATCGGTCCTTATGCGCAGCCGGTCATCGCGCGGGACAAGGTGCGCTATTATGGCGAGCCCGTGGCCATGGTGCTGGCGGATTCTGCTGAAGTCGCCGAGGACGCGCTCGCCGCGATCATGCTCGACATTGAGGCCTTGCCGCCTGTTATCGAGCGCGAGGCGGCCATGTCCGACAAGGTGCTCCTGTTCGAGGATGTGAAGACCAATACGCCGACCGTGTTCAACGCCGACAAGGGCGATGCGGAGGCGGCCTTCGCAGCCGCCGATTATGTGATCCGCGACCAGTTCTATACGCAGCGGCAGACGGCGCTTCCGATGGAAACCCGCGGCCTGTTGGCGGAATGGGACGCAAAGCTCGGCAAGCTCAGCGTTTCGGGTGCGGCAAAACTGCCGTTCTTCAATCGCAAGGCCATGGCGACGATGATGAACCTGCCCGAAGAGGCGGTGGATTATATCGAGCTGGACGTCGGCGGCGGCTTCGGCGCGCGGGGCGAATTCTACCCGGAAGATTATCTCGTTGCTTTTGGTGCGCGCAAATTCGGGCATCCGGTGAAGTGGATCGAAGACCGTCGCGAACATCTCATGGCGATCGGTCATTCGCGCGAATGTGCGTCCGATGTTGAGCTGGCGTTCCGCAAGGATGGCGTGATCCTTGGCATGCGCGGTTCGCTCTATATCAATGTCGGTGCTTATGTTCGGCCCAATGGCATGACGCCGGTACGCAATGCCGCGCAATTCATGTCGGGTCCCTATCGCGTGCCGGCGATCCATCTTGATGCCTATGCCTTCGTCTCGAACAAGACGCCGGCGGGCACCTATCGCGGGCCGGGGCGCTACGAAGGCTGTTTCTTCATCGAGCGCCTGATGGACCAGGCTGCGGCGGGGCTGGGCATCGACCGGCTGGAGCTCCGCCGTCGAAACCTGATCACCCATGCCGAAATGCCCTATCCGCTTGCGACCGTATTGCCGAGCGATGGACGCGCGGAAACGCAATGCGATTCCGGGCATCATCTCGAGCCATTCGAACTCGTGGTGAAGGATTCGAACTGGGCAGAAAAGGCTGCGCTGCAGGGTCAACTGATCGATGGCCGTTATCATGGCATCGCCATTGCCTCCTTCATCGAGGGTGGCGCATCGGGGCCGCAGGAAAACGTCCGCTTGGAATTGCATGCGGATGGCAAGGTGGGGCTTTATGCGGGCTCGTCGGCGATCGGCCAGGGGCTGGAGACAATCCTGTCACAGATTGCCGCCGATGCGCTTGAGCTTCCCATGGAGCGCATCGAAGTGTTCCACGGCTCGACCAATATTCTCAAGGAAGGCTGGGGCTCGTTCGGATCGCGTTCGACGGTGATGGGCGGGTCCGCCGTGCTCGACGGCGCGAAGAAATTCCTTGCGGCCTTTCGCGTCCATGCGGCGGTGAAACTTGGCGTGACCATCGAGGATGTCACCATATCCGAATGTGTGGCGCGCACGGCCGATGGTCGTTCCGTGCCGCTGGTGGAAGTCGCGAAGGACGGCATCAATGTCGATGGCTCGTTCAAGAACCAGACGCCGACCTATACCTATGGCACCTCCTTTGCGCATGTCGCAGTGGATGCCGGCACGGGACATGTCGAGGTGATCGATTATGTCGTGGCCGACGATGTGGGGCGCATCATCAATTCGATGACGTTGCACGGGCAGGTCATGGGTGCAGCGGTGCAGGGCTTCGGCTCGGTCTTTTCGGAAGAGCTCGTCTATAATGACGAAGGCCAGCTGATGGTCGGCTCGCTCGCCGATTATCTGGTGCCGCTGGCGAGCGACTATCCGGTCGTGCGCTGTCATTCGCTGGAAAGTTATCCGTCGCCGACCAATCCGCTCGGTGCCAAGGGTGCTGGCGAGGGCGGCATCATTCCGGTGGG
>CAIWVR010000554.1 GCA_903916165.1 uncultured Hyphomicrobiales bacterium
TAGCCGTCGCGCTCGACGGGCAGGGCGTAGATGTCGCCCTGCCGCAACTGCACATTACGAAAGCCCGCATGATCGAGCCGGGCGCGCGCGACATTCAGCATGGCGTGGCTCTGGTCGAGCCCGACGGCGCGGTTGGCATGGGCTGCGAGAAGCTCCAGCATCCGGCCGGTGCCGGTGCCCAGATCAAGCACCGCATGGAAGTGCCGCGTCCCGACAATTGCGGCGAGCGCCGCCTCGACGCGCTCTTCGGGGACATGCAGGGACCGGATGCGATCCCAGTCGCTGGCCTGTTCCGCAAAATAGCGGGCGGCCTGTTCGGCACGCGACTGGCGCACTTCGGCGAGACGGGCGTGGTCGGTGGCGAGGAGGCCGTCAGTGCGGTCGAGCCGTCCGACAATAGCTTGCGCGACCTCGCTCAGTGCGCCGCGATCCGCCAGCCTGAAGAAGGCCCAGGCGCCCTCGCGATGGCGCTCGATGAGCCCGGCTTCCGCAAGAAGCTTGAGATGGCGCGAAATGCGCGGCTGTGACTGGCCTAGGATCGTCACCAATTCGCTGACAGTGACCTCGGCCTCGGAGAGCAGCGCAAGCAGACGCAGACGCGTGATCTCTCCGGCCGCTTCTAGGGCAGTAATGAGCAGGGCAGGCGGGACCTGCGTCATGATCGGCTCCGGCAGATGTTTCAAGATATAAAGATATCTTTATGCGGGAATTCGCTTCTCCGCAACAGGAGCGCCGTCAATTGGTTGCTGCAAGGCGTTTTCGCCGCCAAACCCGTGTCGATTCAATCATTCGTTAATGTTAACGGCAGCTAATGGCATCACCCGCGGGACTGTCCCGGAATGTCTCGCTTCTTTATTGACCCCCATGTTTTCCCATGCTATCCCAAATCATCCCGTTCGGAGTACCAGTTTCCACGGCGTTTCACTGGCGCGATGCGGATCGCGTCATGGCACGGCTGGCTTCTGTCGACGTGCGGGATATGTGCTCCGAGTTGGGCGGGCGTTTTGGATCGTTTCGTTTCGCACTCCACCAACCGGCTCGATGCGAAGGGCCGGGTCTCGATACCGGCCACGTTTCGGGGTGTGTTGGCGCGCGACGGATTCGAAGGTCTCTACGTTCACCCTTCGCTGGATGCGCAGGCGGTCGACTGCGGCGGACATGCGCTGCTGCGGGAGATCGACGGGTTGCTGGAACGGCTGCCGCCCTATTCGGAGGAGCGGGATTTGTTCTCGACGGCCCTGTTGGGGACGAGCGAAATATTGAAGGTCGACACGGAGGGCCGTGTCATCCTGACGGACAGCGTCAAGCACCACGCGGGCATTTCTTCGGAAGTCACCTTCGTGGGGCAGGGTCACAAGTTTCAAATCTGGGAGCCGAGCCGCTTCCTTGCGCATCTGGACGAGGCCAGAGATCAGGTGCGCACCCTACGGAAAGCACTCGGACACCGGACCGCAGCTACGGACTAGCTGCGTCCTCAAGGAGCACGGGAATGGCAAAGGGCCGCGGCGTTGAGACTTCTCAAGCCGCAGGCGGACCGGCCCGGCACGTTCCCGTGCTCCTGAAAGAGGTGCTCGACGCGCTCGACGTGCGCGAGGGTGGACTTTATCTCGACGGAACATTTGGTGCCGGCGGTTACACGCAGGCGATCCTGGAAACGCCCGGTGCCCGCGTGCTGGCGTTCGACCGCGATCCCGGCGCCATTGCGGCGGGGCAGGCGCTTGTCGAACAATATGAGGGCCGTCTCATGCTCGAGCATGGGCAGTTTTCAACCTGCGTGGCGGTGGCTGAACGGCGCGGATTGTCAGCCTTCGATGGTGCGACTTTCGACATCGGCGTGTCGTCCATGCAGCTCGACGAGGCCGCCCGTGGCTTCTCCTTCCGTTTTGAAGGTCCGCTCGACATGCGCATGAGTCAGCAAGGCCGCAGTGCCGCCGACATCGTCAACACGGCGAGCGAGCAAGACATTGCCGACATCCTCTATCATTATGGCGAGGAGCGCGCGTCGCGCCGCATCGCGCGCGCCATTGTCAATGATCGCGTCGCCAAGCCCTACACGACAACGCGGGAGCTCGCCGAACTGATCGGCCGTATCATTCCCGCGCGTCCGCAGGACATCAATCCGGCGACGCGCTCGTTCCAGGGGCTGCGCATCGCGGTCAATGACGAGCTTGGCGAACTTGTGCAGGCTCTGGCCGGCTCCGAACAATTGTTGGCGGAAGGCGGGCGTCTGGCGGTTGTCAGCTTCCATTCGCTGGAGGATCGCATCGTGAAACACTTCCTCTCGCTGCGCTCGGGCCGCGGCAAGGCGCGCTCGCGTCTCTTGCCGGGTGAGCCGGTGCCGCCGCCCTCGACCTTCATGCTCGAAGGCAAGCAGCCGGTGACGGCGGGCAGTGCCGAGACGATCCACAATCCGCGGGCGCGCTCAGCGCGTCTGCGCGCTGCGGTGCGCACCGATGTTGCGCCGCTCGGCGTCGATCCCGCGCTGATCGCGCTGGCAAGTCTGCCCATGCACCAGACGAAAGGACGCTGACCTTGCTCCTGCGGTATCTCAACGTCCTCGCGATCGGCGCACTCGTCGGCTCGGCGCTCTACGCCTATTCCGTCAAATACGAGACGATCCTGTTTTCCGAGCAGATCGTGAAGGTGAAGCATTCCATCGAGCGCGAGCAGGACCGCATTGCCACGCTGCGCGCCGAATGGGCCTATGTGACGCGTCCCGAGCGGTTGCAGATGCTGGCCGATCGTCATCTCGACATGCTGCAGCTGTCGCCCAGTCAGATCTTGCTCTCGGCCTCCGAACTTCCCGATCAGCCGCCGAAGGTGGACACGATCGGGCGCAAGCTGGAATCGCTTGGCCTGGCGGAGCCCACCAATACGCCGCAGGACGCCAAGGCAGCGGGCAGCGCTGTCACGCCATCCACGAGGCCGCGATGAAACCGTTCGA
>CAIWVR010000555.1 GCA_903916165.1 uncultured Hyphomicrobiales bacterium
ATGGATTGCCACGTCGCCTTCGGCTCCTCGCAATGACGAGGTGAGGTTACGCAATCGCCTTCCGCTTCGCGACCGCCAGCTTCACCGCATCCATGATCTCGGGATAGGCGGAGCACCGGCACAGATTGCCGGTCAGATAATGGCGCACATGATCCTCGTCGGGATCGGGATGGGCATCGAGCAATTGCTGCACCATCATGATGAAGCCCGGCGTGCAGAAACCGCACTGAAACGCGCCCGCCTCGATGAAGGCTTCCTGAACCGGATCGAGCACACCGCCGCGGGCCAGTCCCTCGACGGTCTGGACGCGCTTACCCTCGAGAAACCAGGCCAGCGAGAGACACCCCGAGACGGCCATGCCGTCCACGGTCACGGTGCAGCAGCCGCACAGGCCCTGCCCGCAGCTTTCGCGTGCCCCACGCAGGTCGAAGCGATTCGTCAGCATGTCGACGATCGTTTCGCTCGCAGCGATCTCGGCGCTCACCGGACGGTCGTTCAACGTGAAATGGATCGTGCGGGACGTGCTCACGCGCCCTCCTCCAGCGGCATGCCCTTGGCTTCCTGCAGGGCGCGGTAAATGGCTTCAGGCGTGATCGGAAGATCGTAGATGCGAATGCCCAGCGCATCGGCCACTGCATTGCCGATGGCGGGCGATAGCCCGATCGTCGTGCTCTCGCCGCCGCCCTTGGCACCGAACGGACCGTGCGCGTCATAGGCATTGGGAACATGCTCGTTGATAAAGCTCTTGGGCATGTCGAGGAGCGTCGGGATCTTATAGTCAGCCAGCGAGCCATTGGTGAGTTGGCCATCGCGGAAAACCATGTTCTCCGTCAAGGTAAAACCAAGCTGCATGATGCCAGCCCCCGACAATTGCTGCTGCACGGCCTTGGGGTTCAGCGCGACGCCAACATCGGCGACATTGACCAGTTTCGTTACCTTGATGGCACCGGTCTCGATGTCGATCTCGACTTCGGCACCCGCCGCGCCGACGCCCCAGAACGGGGTGCCCTTCTTCGTCTGGCCCTGCGGATCCGGCTTTTCGTAATCGGCCAGATAGGTTCCGGTGCCGATGATATTGCCGGCCTGCATGCCATATTTCTGCTTCATCATGTCGACAAGCGGCAGGTTGGCCCCCTGGGGCAATCCCAGTTCGCGCGCCAAAGCCTCGATCTTCACCTTCGCATCCTCGGCGGCGATGCGCACGGCATTGCCCATGTGGAATGTTGAGCGCGATCCCAGCGTGCCCATGTCGTAGGGCGTCACGTCGGTGTCGGGATGGATGACCTTGATCGAGGCTGCGTCGAGATTGAGCACCTCGGCAGCGATCTGCGCCATGACCGTGTCCGAGCCCTGCCCCATATCGACAGTGCCAATGTAGAGCCCGCAAGAGCCGTCCGCATTCAGATTCACAATGGCGACAGACGTTGTCGGCGAAGTGATGCCCTTGATGCCAATGCCGATGCCGCGCCCGCGCCGGATGTTCCCCGAGCCGCGGTCGAAAGGCACCTCCCAGTTCATGCGGTCCAGCACCTGATCCATGGCGCGCTCGACTTCGGCATCACGCAACGGTGTGCCGGACGCCTGCGGACGACCCTCGCGCAGGATATTAAGCCGACGAAACGCAATGGGGTCCATTTTCAGCGC